>CALMRL010000298.1 GCA_937873345.1 uncultured Beijerinckiaceae bacterium
CCGCCGCTCCGCCGCTACCCTCGCCGACTCAGCACGCGCGGCAACGGCTCTAGCTCTGCGCTCGGAAGCCTTGTCGTAGCGACTTGAGGGTCAGCGCCGCAATTGCCATCAGGGCACCGCCTGACAACGGTTCTCGACCAACGCGCTGCTCGAACTCAGCCGCTATCCGAGACCGGGTCTGATCGAGATGTTGCTCGACATACGCTCGCCAGCGGGCGTGTTCGACCTCGCGGTCGCACACCGCGCGAACATTCAGCAGCGGCAGCTTGGCCTCGCGGCGCAGCGCGTTGCGTTGAAGGATGTTCGAGAAGATGGCGGCGCGGTCGACTTTTTCCCGCTCGCTGCTCATCTTAAAGTTCCTTCGTACCCTCAGGCCAGGACCCAGCCCATCGGTCATGCTGATCCAACTCGATGAGCTTGTACGGCTTCACCTCCAACAGCATCAAGCCGACGCCTAATCCGGGCGACCGTCGAATGGCTACACCCGAACGCATCCTTGATCTGCTGCCAGCTCGATCCCGCCCGGAGCATCACGGCGATGCCGGCGTTGCGCTTCAAATCCTCCGGTCGACCCTTATACCGACTGGCAGCGACCGCTTTCTTGATGCCCTCCGCCTGCCTTCGCCGCCGGTCATCGTAATCTTTCCGGGACACGGCGGCGAGCAGGTCGAGCATCATTGCATTGATCGCCGACAGCATTCTGGCAGTGAATTCATCGTTTGATCCGACAAGCGACCATGAGGTCGGAAGGTCGAGCGCGACGATCCGAACCTGCTTGGCGTCGATCTCCGCCCGCAGCTTGCGCCAGTCCACCTCGGTCGGGCGGGAAAGGCGATCGACCTGTTCGATCAACAGAACATCGCCCGGAGCACAATCATCGAGAAGTCGGAACAACTCCGGTCGCTGGAGTGTGGCACCCGACTCGTTCTCGACGTAGCGAGCCGCGATTCGACGGCCTCGATCGGCCGCAAAGGCTTTGAGCGCGGTGTCGGCGCGGGTCGCGTCTTGGTCGCGGGTGGAAGCTCGGAGATAAGCCCGGACGAACAGCGGCGACCTCAGAATACTTTTTAGATAGTGCTTTATGGAAATTCTCTTTAGCATAGTCAAGGAGTATTTATGACACTGACCGTAGACCCCTCCGGTTTAGGTATACCCATAAAGCATCAGCAAATTTCTGCCGCTCCGCGTCACCCCTCGATGGTTAAACCCTCGCCGACGCCCGCAGCATCGTCGTGATGAATTATGCGACCTTCAAGAACTCGACGAATCGCGCCACCTGCTCGTTGAGCGTTTCCACCTCCTGGTCCAAGGCGTGGCTCTGGTGCTGGAGTTCGCCAGTGCCGACGGTCGCCCCCTGTGCATCGACGGACAGCTTCTCGGCCGTCCTGGCCGTCGCCTCGGCGCGTTGCTGCGCCTGATCGACGAGTGAGGCGATCGCTCCCGTGGCGGTGAGCTGCGCCTGAAGCTCCTGCGCGATCGTCTGGGCGATCGTCCGCATCGAGAGAAAGGCGTCCTGCATCGCGAACACCGAGGCGTGCGTGCCGTCGGATGACTTCTTCAGCGCCTTGATGCGGATGGTTACAGCGTCGGCGGCGGCACTGGTGCGACCAGCGAGCGTCTTCACCTCCTGCGCCACCACGGCAAATCCGCGACCTTCCTCCCCGGCGCGGGCCGCCTCGATGGTGGCGTTCAGCGCGATCAGGTTGATCTGCGCGGCGATCGAGGCGATCAGCTCGACCAGTGCGCCGATGTCCTTGACCGAAAGGGCAAGGTCGGCCAGCGATGCATCCGTCGCCAAGGCGTTAGCTCGAACTGTGGTCGCAGCCCCCTCGTAGAGCTGGGACTGCGCGCCGATGATGTTGATCGAGGACAGGAGCACGGCGCTGGCGGCGGCCGCTTCATGCATGCTGTCGCGCGTTGCTGTCGAGGCGCGAGATAGGTCGGCAAGCCGAAGTGCAGCGGCTTCGACGGCGCCGGTCAGCTTGGACGAGCGGCCACCGACGGTGCTCGACACCTGCCGCAGCGACGCCGCGACGGTCTCGATCGAGGCGGAAAAGCGGGATGAAATCGTTTCCAGATACTTTTCGCGCTCGATGACCTTCTGATACTCGCGCTCGCCGTTCTCCTCCTGCATGCGGGCGATCTCAAGCGCGCTGTCGCGGAGGCGAACCACGGCGCGGGCGACATCTCCGATCTCATCGGCTCGCCCCTGATCCGGGATCGTCATGCCGAACAGGCCGGACCCGAGATCGTTGATGATCCTGCCGATCACCCGCAGCGGCTTCGACACGAGATGATACATCACCAGCAGCACCACAACGAGCATCGTCAGCATCGCCGCGCCCGCGATCAGCAGGAGCTGCACGCGGTCTGCCCAACCGTCCAGGAGTACCGAGACTTGCGGCATCGTCGTCAGGACGAACCAGGGGTTCTTCACCTCGCCGAAGCGCACCGCCTGCCACGATGCCAGCACCGGCCGACCCTGGCCGCCGAGGATGTCGGCGGCGTCACCGTCCGACCGGGCGCGGTCGAGCAGGCTGGCGAAGCCAGGGCTTGAAGTAGCGAGCGGCTTGCCGATCCACGCGGCGTCGCTCGCAGCAGCGACCATGCCGTCCCCCGCCACGATGGCGAGCTTCGCTCCGCTTGGCAGCTCCAGAGCCGAAATCGCCTGGACGATGGCGTCGAGCTTCACGTCGATGGCGAGCACGCCGACGGTGCGGCCGTCCTGCTGCAAAGGGCGCGAGAAGGAGGTGACGAGGGTCGGTTCTCCATCGATCGCGTTAATCGCGTGCGGCGGCGCCAAGTAGGCCCGACCCTCTTGGCGGGGCACGCGGTAAAGGTCGCTCGTGATGATCTCAGGCGGGATGGCGTCGCGCAGCACCTCCATGCCGTTCTGGTGCAGGTAAGGGGCGAAGCGACCCTCGTTATCGAGGCGCGAGGTGAATGCAGCCCCGGTCGCCGCTTCCTTGCCATCCCAGATCAGCCACGCGCCGAAGTTCTGACCGCCGTCGAGCATGCGTTGCAGCAGGGTGTCGTAGACGAGCGGGTCCTGCACGCCGACAGCCTTCATCATCAGCAGGTCGTCGTGGGTCTTGGCGACGATGGCGAAGGCATCTTCGAAGACGCGCTGCACTGCGACGACGGTCCGCGCGGCGGAGGCGCGCGCGACCTTCTCGGCCTGTGCCGCATCTTGGCAGCGGATGCTGCGGACGATCGCCACGGCGGCGATGCCGAAGATGATCGCCGAGGCCAGACCCAGGATCAGGATAAATTCCAGTCCGACGGATCGCCGCAGCTTCGGCCGCTTGCGTTGCACCCGCATGCCCCTGTCTATCGCGACCGTCACGCCTGCTCGAAGCGGACACCGAGACTTCGTCCGCGCTGCCATCGCAGCTCTACTGCGTGCCGATCGGCGATCTCGGCTTCGATCTCGCAGCGCACCCGTTCGACGACGCGATTGTTCGACAGCATGGACGGCCTCCTTCATGCCCATAGGTGAGCAAGATCGTTAAGATTTAGCCGATCGAGATTGTATCAAATGAGAACCTCGCTGATCGGCGGCCAGTTAAATCCAGATCAACAAGAAGAGAAGAATCAATTATGTTCGCACATCATTCTTCAAGCGAGCACAGGGTAAACATTTTTTGTTCGACAGCAGAGTTTATGCACCTAAGATAAATACATATATGAGAACGCAATTTGTCTCCGCGGCCGGGCTTACGGTTTGGCAACAACGCCGTATCCAGGTTGTTTGCTGCGCTCTACTGGCAATT
>CALMRL010000299.1 GCA_937873345.1 uncultured Beijerinckiaceae bacterium
TGGGAGGCGATCGGGCGCCACGCCGGGCTGGAGGGGGTGCGGCTGCACGATCTGCGGCACACCTTCGCCTCCGTCGGCGCGGGGGCGAGCCTGGGTCTGCCGGTGGTCGGCAAGCTGCTGGGGCACTCGCAGCCGGCAACGACGGCGCGCTACGCCCACCTCGACGCCGACCCGCTGCGGCGGGCGACGAACCTCATCGGCGACGCACTCGCGGCGGCGATGCTGGGCGGCGCGGCGGGAGCTGGCACGGGCGAGGCGCGCTGAACGTCCCGTCAGACCTATGACCGCCGGTGGCCGTAGGCGGTTAGGCCAGACGTTCCGAGATTGCCTATCCCGAGCCTCAATCAGCGGTCTGGCGCAGGGTATCGATCAAGGCGCGCAACGCGGGGGCCATTTGCCGCTGCTGGGGGTTAGCAGAGGAAGAAGCCGGGGAACGGCGCCGACCAACGTTCCAGCAGCGGCACGAGCCTGCCTGCCCCGACCAGCGGCGCAGTCGCCTGTTCGACGGCGAACGCGATGCCCGCACCATCGAGCGCGGCGCGGACGCAGGTGGCGCGATCGGTCGCGATGAGCGGTCCCGTGACGGCGACCTCGAACCAGCGGCCGTCCTCGTAGAACTCCCATCGGTACGGCGCGGCATTGCCCGGCCAGCGCCAGCACAGGCAATCATGGGCGAGGAGGTCCGGCGGTGTGTCCGGCGCTCCGCGGCGCGCCAGATAGTCGGGCGAGGCGACCGCCACCTGCCGCAGCTCTTCGCCCAGCCGCACCGCCACCAGGTCGCACTCGATTACCTCGCCGACCCGGATCGCCGCGTCGAAGCCGCCCGCGACCATGTCGACGACGGTGTCATCGATGGTGAGATCGAGCACGACGCCGGGGTGTTCCCGCGAGAAGCGTGCCAGCATCGGGTGGATGAACAGTTCGGCCGCGATGCGGAAGGCATGGACGCGCACCGTGCCGGTCGGTCGATCCCCGGCGTTGCGCGCACGCTCCAGCACATTGCCGATGTCGCCGAACGCCGGGCCGATCCGGGCGAGCAGCGCCGCGCCGGCCTCGGTCAGGGACACGCTGCGCGTGATTCGGTTGAGCAGCCGCACCCCCGTTCGGTCTTCCAGCCCGCGGATCGTCTGACTTACGGCGGATGACGAGACGCCGAGCGTTTCGGCCGCGCGGCTGAAACTGAGCGCATCGGCTACGATGGCGGAGGCGCGGAGGCTGGCGAGATCGGTTGTAGAGACTACGCCGCCATCCTGCATTGATAAGCCTGACTTACAAGCCTGCTTAGATCAACGCCGATTATTTCACGGCTTGCACCCTCCATATCGGCTGAAAGGAGAAGGTGCATGAAGACTTGATTCATCACGGGAGTGTCGCGTGGTCTGGGTAAGGCGCTCGCGGAAGCCGCCCTCGCCCGCGGCGATAGCGTGCTCGGCACCGTCCGCGAGGGTACGCCCGCCATCGCGACCGGAAGCGGGACCTTGCGCGTCGTCCCGCTGGAGATCACCGACACCGCCGCCGCGAAGGCCGCAATCGATGACGCCTTCGCGCACGGCCGCATCGACGTTCTGGTCAACAACGCCGGTTACGGCCTGCTCGGCGCGATCGAGGACGCGTCGGAGGAGGAGACCGCGCGCCTGTTCGACGTGAACATGTTCGGCCCGCTCCGCCTGATCCAGGCGGCGCTCCCGCACCTTCGCGCGCAACGGTCCGGACACATCGTCAACATCACCTCGATTGCGGGCCGCGCGCCGATGGCGGCGTCCGGCATCTATGCCGCCGCCAAGTCGGCGATGGAGGGGCTCTCGCAGAGCCTGGCGCAGGAAGTGACCCCGTTCGGGATCAAGGTGACGGCCGTGGCGCCCGGCGGCTTTCGCACCGACTTCCTCTCGGATCACTCCATCCGACGCAGCGGCGCGAGCGCATCCGACGCCTATGCCGGCACGGTCGGCGCGGCGCTGACCCATTTGGGCGCAATCGCAGGGCGTCAGATCGGCGATCCCGCGCGCGGCGCTGCCGCCATCATCGCCGCAGTCGACGCGGACTTGCCGCCGCTGCACCTGCTGCTTGGGTCCGACGCGC
>CALMRL010000300.1:0-238 GCA_937873345.1 uncultured Beijerinckiaceae bacterium
CGGCTCGTGCACGCGCAGGCCCTCGCCGACGATCTCGCGCAGGGTGAGGCGCGGCGACAGCGAGGAGAAGGGGTCCTGGAACACCATCTGCAGGTCACGCCGCAGCGGCCGCATCGCCCTGGCGCCGAGCGCCTGCAGGTCGCGGCCCTCGAAGCGGATCGTGCCCTCGGCCGGCTCCAGCCGCAGCAGCGCCCGACCCAGCGTCGACTTGCCCGAGCCGGACTCGCCGATGACGCCC
>CALMRL010000300.1:248-2540 GCA_937873345.1 uncultured Beijerinckiaceae bacterium
ATCGCGACTGACACCCCGTCGACCGCGGTGAAGGTGCGAGGACGCCAGCCGCCGCGCAGGGGATAGCGAACGCGGACGTCCTCGGCCTGCAGCAGCGGTTCGCCTCCCGGCGGCGGACGGGGCGTCAGCGGCGGCAGGTGCTCGGCGGCGAGGAGCTTGATCGTGTAGGGGTCGCGCGGCGCCCGGGTCACGGCGCCCGTCGGCCCACTTTCGACGAGGCGGCCGCGCTCCATCACGTGCACGGTGTCGGCGACGCGGCGCACCAGCCCGAGGTCGTGGCTGATCAGCACCAACGCCATGCCGTGGCGCCGCTTCAGCTCGGCGAGCAGGTCGAGGATGCGCGCCGCGACGGTGACGTCCAGCGCGGTGGTCGGCTCGTCGGCGATCAGGAGTCGCGGCTCGGGGGCCATCGCCATGGCGATGGCGACGCGCTGCCGCTGCCCGCCCGACAGCTCGTGGGGATAGGCTCGCGCGCGCCGCGCCGGCTCGTCGAGGCCGGTCTCGTCGAGGAGTTCGATTGCGCGGCGTGCCGCCTCGCGTCGCCCCAGGCCCTTCGCGTTGCGCAGCACGGCGGCGATCTGCGAGCCGACGGTGAACAGCGGATCGAGCGCCGACTGCGGCTCCTGGAAGACGATCGTCGCGGCGCGGCCGCGGACGCGGTCGAGGCCGACGAGTTCGCGACCCTCGAAGCGAACGGAGCCCGTCACCACCGCGCCCTCCGGCAGCAGGCCGAGGGCGGCGAGCATGGCGACGCTCTTGCCCGATCCGCTCTCGCCGACGATGCCGGCGGTCTCGCCGGCCTGCACGGCGAGGGAAAGGTCGCGCACCGCCTGCGTGGCGCCGAAGCGCACGGCGAGGCGCTCGAAGCGGAGCAGGGGCTCGCTCATCGCGCTCGGCGCATCGCGGCTCACCTACCGCTCATCGGCGGCGCGCAGGATCGCCTCGCCGAGCTGGTTCGCCGCGACCACCGTGATCGCAAGAGCCAGGGCGGGGAAGACCAGCAGGTTGGTCGATCCCTGGACGTGGCGGGCGCCGTCGGCGATCAGGATGCCCCAGCTCGTCAGCGGCTCCTGCACGCCGAGCCCCAGGAAGGACAGGAAGCTCTCGGCGAGGATGACGCGCGGCACCAGCAGGGCGAGATAGGCGACGATCGGCCCCGCCATGTTGGGCACGACGTGGCGGACCAGGATGCGACCGCTCCGCTCGCCCAGCGCTTCCGCTGCCAGAACGAACTGCCGGCGCTTGAGGCTGAGGGTCTGTCCCCGCGTGATGCGCGCCATGTCGAGCCACTCCACCGCGCCGATGGCCAGGAAGATCAGCCACAGCGAGCGGCCGAACAGGACGAGCAGGACGATGACGAGGAAGACGAAGGGCAGGGCGTAGATCACATCGACGGCGCGCATCATCACGGCGTCGGTGCGGCCGCCGACGTAGCCGGCCACCGCGCCGTAGGCGACGCCGATGCCGAGCGCCACCGCCGAGGCCAGCGCGCCCACCGCGAGCGAGATTCGGCCGGCGACGAGGATGCGGGTGAGCAGGTCGCGGCCGTTGCTGTCGGTGCCGAACAGGAAGGTTTCGCGCTTCACCGCGACGGGGATGGCGAGCGCGTCGCCCTGTGCCGCGGCGGGGCCGGTCTGGCGCAGGAGGTCGGAGCGTTCGAGGACGCGTTGCACGCGCGGGTCGACGGGCCTGTCGCCCGTGAGGCGCAGGGTGCCGCTGTCGGCGCCCGCCACGTCGAGCGTCGCGGCGAGGCGGGCGCGCCGGCCGAGCACGCTCAAGGCGGCATCGCGCTCGGCCGGTGTCGGATGGGCAAGCGCTGATGCCGGCACCATCACGTAGTCGGGATACACCGCGTCGTAGGGGTGCGGCGACCAGAGCAGCGAGCCGAAGCAGAGGAAGGCCATCAGCGCGAGCGCGGCGAGGCTCGCGATGGCGGCGGGGTCGCGACGGAAGCGCCGCCACGGTCCGGCGGGAGGCTCGGCCATGCCGGACGGCTCAGGGGTGCCGGACGGCGTCATCGATGCCGGAAAGCTCATTGGTGCCGGACCCTTGGGTCCACCAGCCCGTAGGCGACGTCGACGAGGAGGTTGAAGACGACGATCATCCCGCCGACCACGATCACGGTGGCCATCGTCAGGGGATAGTCGCGCGAGAGCGCGCTGTCGACGAAGTAGCGGCCGATGCCGGGGATGCCGAAGATCGTCTCGACCACGATCGACCCCGTCAGCAGCGCCGCCGCCGCCGGGCCGAGGTAGGAAAGCACGGGCAACAGGGCGCCGCGCAGGGCGTGGC
>CALMRL010000301.1 GCA_937873345.1 uncultured Beijerinckiaceae bacterium
TGATTATCGAGGCGCCGGCGGCAACGTTCGGCGCCTTTCCCGTTGCGAATGGTCGATAGCCGGTCCGTCTCCCCGTTCGCGCGGAGAGACGCGCGGCGCCGTTCTCCTGATCGCGCCACGGCCTTTCGACCGGATGCTCTACGGCTCGCCCTTGATGCGGGTGGGGTAGTCGACGATCGCCGTCGCGTCGGCGGGCGCGATCGGCGCCTTGTAGGCCGTGACCATCTTATCCACCACCTTGCGCCATTCCGCCCGCGAGAGCGAAGGCTGGTTGAGCGTGTGGTCGGCGGAGTGGCAAGTCAGGCAGTTCGCGGAGGCCGCATCGGCGCCTGGGCCGGCGGGAAACCCGATGTCCTCGCCGAACGGCAGGTCGACTTCCGGCCCGGCGTGAAGCTCCAGCGCCGGCGCGGCTGTGGGCGTCGCCGGAGGAGTTATGGCTAGGCTGCCGGCGGCGGGAGCGGCGACTGCGGCTGCCGACAGGCCGGCGGCGAGGGCGAGCGCGCGGCAAGGGTCCACGATGATCATTCCTTCAGGCCGCGACGAGGTCGAGCGCCTCGACCTGATTGGCGAGATAGCCGCCGGGGTTCCACACCGGCCGCATCGGCTGCACGATCCCCGCGCTGCTGGTGCAGCGCACCATCAGCCTGTGCGCGCCGCGCTCCGGCAGGCGCGCGACCGACCGCCCTTGCCGGAAGCTGTAGGTGCCCTCGTCCGCGCCGAGCGTCGCGGCGCGCCAGCTGCGGCCGCCGTCGAGCGACAGGTCGACCTGCCGGACGCCGCTGTCGCCACCGAAGGCGATGCCGCGCACAGGGATCGGCGCGCCGGCCTCTACAGTGTCGCCCGGCTTCAGGTTGGTGACGAAGGAGCGCGGCGCGTTGCGGGTGATCGGCACGAGGGCGTAGCCCGCCTGCTCCGGCGTCACCGTATGGTCGGGCACGTCGGGCACGCGGTAGCTGCGCGTCGTCCAGACGCTGGTGTCGGGCCCGGCCATCACCTCGATGTCGCTGAGCATCTTGAGCCAGTAGACGGCGCACCAGCCCGGCACCACCAGCTTCAGGGGAAAGCCGTTCAGCATCGGCAGCTGCTCGCCGTTCATCGCGAAGGCCAGCATCACTTCGCCGTCGCGAGCGTGGTCCACGGCGAGCGACTTCACGAAGCGCGGCGCGTCGGGCAGCACCGGCTCATCGAGGCCGGCGAAGCGGACGGTGGTGGCGCCGGCCCTGACACCCGCGCGGTCGAGCACGTCGCGCAGGCGCACGCCGGCGTAGAGGGCGTTGCCCATCGAGCCGTTCGCCCATTGCGCGCCGGCGACGCGGGGCTCGGCGTAGAGGCGCGAGTTGCCGGCGCACTGGCTCACCGCCGCGATCTCGAAGCGCGGCAACTCGCGGATCAGCTCGCGCAGCGACAGCGCCAGCGGACGCTCGACCTCTCCGCGCACGTTCAGCCGGAAGCCTTCGACGTCGACGCTGGTCGGGATGCTCGCCCAATGCCAGCTGACGAAGTGCCGATCGTTGGGCGTGAACACGCCCTGGTCGAACACGTCGAACGGCGTCTCCAGCCACGGCGGCCGGATGCGCTGCACGATCATCCGCCCCTTTCCGGGGTAGCGCGTGGTGAGGGGGCGCAACCCCGGGCCGCCTCGGGCGTGCAGGTCGACCGTCTCCGCCCGCGCGCCGCGCC
>CALMRL010000302.1 GCA_937873345.1 uncultured Beijerinckiaceae bacterium
CAGAGGTCCGCGAGTTCGGCCCGCGCCGGCGCCCGGCCGCTCTCCAGCCGGTTGAGGAAAGCGATCATCTTTCGCGCCTTGCCGACGGCGCAGGCGGCATGGGCCTCGCCGCCCTTGACGTAGAAGGCGATGAAGTCGAACGCCGCAGCGTCGCCGTCCATGACGATCTCGTCCCACTCCGGGGCAAAGCCGGCGTAGTCCAGCCGCTTGTCGCCCTGGTTGCTCCAGAAGAAGGGGGCATCGGCGAACGGCTCCGACCTTCCCATCGCGGCGCGCGCCGCATGGACACCGTGCTGTTCCGCCAGGCGCCAGTGCTCGATGCGGGCCTCGACCCCGGTCCGCACTTCGGGGAAAGCGGCGATGTCGCCGGCGATCCACACCTGCGGCGCCACTACGAGGTCGCCGCCGACGCTGATGCCGCCATCCTCGCGCCGCTCGATCCCGACGAAGGCCTCGGTGTCCGGCTCGGCCCCGGCGCCGATAAGCACGATGTCGGCCTTCAGGGTCGGGCCGCCCTCGACCTCGACGGCGGAGACGACCCCCGAGCCTGTGAAACTTGCGACTTTGCCCTTCACGAAGCGGATGCCGCTCTTCTCATGGTGCGCCTTGATCGCGCGGGCGACCTCGTCGCCGAAGCGCTCGGCGAAGGGTAGCTCCTCCGGCGACACCACGGTGGCTTCGAGCCCCCTCTTGGTGAGGAAGGCGGCGGCCTCCAGCGAGATGAAGCCCGAGCCGATCGCGACGACGCGCTTGGCACCCTGCTCCACCACGGCACTGATCGCTTCGGCGTCAGCGAGCGAGCGCAGGGTGACGATGTTGCCGAGGTCGTCGCCAGGACAGGACATGCGCTTGGCACGGCTGCCGGTGGCGACGATGAGGGCATCGGCGACGATCTCGCGGCCTCCGGCCAGCGTCACTTTGCGGGCTGCCGGATCGATGACCTCGGCCGGGCCGTGCTCGGCCACGATGTCGAGGTTGCCGTAGAAATCCTTCTCCAGCAGCATCGCCTCGGCCGGCGTCTTCTTGGCGAGGAAGTTCTTCGACAGCTTCGGCCGGTCGTAGGGCTGCGCATCCTCGCGGCCGACCATGGTGATGCGGCCGGCGAAGCCCTCGCGGCGCAGCGTGGTCGCCGCGGCGACGCCGCCGGCGCCGGTGCCGACGATCAGGACGTGGCGCTCCGCACCCGTCGGTGGCGGAGCGGGGCGTTCGATCGGCTGCAGGGTCGCAACTGACTCGTCGCCCTCCATCCGAACGGGGAAGCGCTTCAGGTGGTCGAGCGCCGGCGGCTCGCGCAGGGACCCGTCGGCGATGTCGAACGCCGCCTTGTGCCAGGGGCAGTAAAGAGTGTGGCCGCAGATCATCCCCTTGGCGAGCGGCGCGCCATAGTGCGGGCAGGTCGCCTGGAAGGCGCGCACCCCATCGGCGTCGCGAACGAACAGCGCCTTGGCGTCACCTTCCCCGCCCTGGGCCATGCCGCCCATGGGAATATCGGCGACCTTGATCCTGACTTCTCCCGCCATCGTCGCCCTTCCTCACCCTGGAGCAGGTCTAATGAGCGGCGCCGAAGGCGGTTGCGGGGTGTGGCGACAAGCTCGCCTCCGATCGCCCCGAGCTCAAGGGGTGAAATTGAGGCCCATCGCGCGGTAGCGCTCGGGGTCGTCACCCCAGTCCGGCCGCACCTTGACGAAGAGGAAGAGGTGGACGTTGTGCTCGGCCGCCTCGATGATCTCGCGACGCGCAGCCTGGCCGATCGATTTGATGGTGCGCCCGCCCTCGCCGATCACGATTTTCTTGTGCCCCTCGCGGGTGACGAAGATCGTCTGCTCGACCCTCGCCGAGCCGTCGGGCTGCTGCTTCCAGGATTCTGTCTCGACGGTGGACTGGTAGGGCAGTTCGTCGTGCAGCCGCTCGAACAGCTTCTCGCGGGTGATCTCGGCGGCGAGCGCGCGCAGGGGCGCGTCGGAGACCTGATCCTCCGGATAGAGCCACGGCCCCTCGCCCATCCGCTCGGCAACGCTCGCCAGCAGCTTGGGCACGCCATGGCCCTTCAGCGCCGAGATCATGAAGGTGTCCTCGAACAACCCGTCGCGGTTCAGCCACTCGGTGAGCGCCAGCAGGCTCTCGGCCTCCACCGTGTCGATCTTGTTAAGAATCAACACCTTAGGTGTCGTCACCTGCGACAGCGCCTGAAGGATCGCCGCCGTCTCGTCATCCTCGCCCCGGCGCGCATCGACGAGCAGGGCGACGACGTCGGCATCACCCGCCCCCGACCACGCGCTCTTCACCATCGCCCTGTCGAGCCGGCGCTTCGGTGCGAAGATGCCGGGGGTGTCGACGAAAATCACCTGAGCGGCGCCTTCGAGCGCGATGCCGCGCACCAGCGTCCGCGTGGTCTGCACCTTGCGCGACACGATGGACACCTTGGCGCCGACGGCAGCGTTGAGCAGCGTCGACTTGCCGGCGTTGGGCGCGCCGATCAGCGCCACGAAGCCGCAGCGGGTCGCTGCCTTGCCACCCAGCGCTGGAGATCGATCCGTCATCGCTCCTCGACGCCTTCGCGTGCCATCATCGCCGCCGCGGCGGCCTGCTCAGCAAGGCGCTTCGACGCGCCGCGCGCCTCTGCGTCGTCGAGGACCCCAACGCTCACCGCGACCGTGAACTGCGGCGCATGGTCCGGCCCGACGCGGCCGATCTCCCGGTACATCGGCGTCGAGAGCCCCCTGCCCTGCGCCCATTCCTGCAGCGCCGTCTTGGCATCGCGTAGCGGATGCGCCGGCGCGTGCATCAGCGCGCCGAAGCTGCGCTCGACCAGCGCGCAGGCTGCCTCGTAGCCGCCGTCGAGGAATACCGCGCCGATCACCGATTCGCAGATGTCGCCGAGGATCGCCTTGCGCAACGCCTTGCGCTCGCCGCTGGCAAGGCGGATGTGCGGCTCGACCTGCCAAGCCGCCGCGACCTCGGCGCAACTCTCGCGGCGCACCAGTCCGGCGAGGCGGCGGGACAGCTCGCCCTCGTCTGCATCAAGGAAGGAGCGATACAGCATCGCGCCGACCGCCATGCCGAGCACGCGGTCGCCGAGGAACTCGAGACGCTGGTAGCTTGCCACCCGGGAGTCGGCGGCGCCGATATGGCTCAGCGCCTGCTCAAGGATCGCCCGGTCGCGGAAGCCATAGCCGAGCCGCGCTTCGAGGGAGCCTAGATCGGTCCGCGCCGCAATCAATGCACCGTCTTGCCGATGCGGTTCCAGCGCACCGTCCACGGCCACTGCCAAACCTTCAGCGCCGAGCTGCCCGACGTCGAGAAGAAGATGATCTCGGCGCGGCCGACGAGATTGACAAAGGGCACGTAGCCGACGCCGCCCTGGTCGGGTGCGACGCGACTATCGAGCGAGTTGTCCCGATTGTCGCCCATCATGAAGTATGCGTTCGCCGGCACCTTGAACTGCTCGGTGTTGTCGTTGAACCCGGTGTCGCCCTGCACCTCGATGGTGGTGTGGGTGACGCCGCCCGGCAGCGTCTCCTTGTAGGTCGGCACGTCGGTCTCGCGGCCCTCGTAATCCTCGGTGTGCACCTTGGCGATCGGCTCGCGCGGCACGATCTCGCCGTTGAGGTAGAGGCGCCCCTCCTTCATCTGCACGGTGTCGCCGGGCAAGCCGATCACCCGCTTGATGTAGTCGGTGGAGTTGTCGCGCGGCAGCTTGAACACCACCACGTCGCCGCGCTTCGGCGGCGAGGCCAGGATGCGGCCATTGAACAGATCGGGGCTGAAGGGGATCGAATAACGCGAAAAGCCGTAGGCGTATTTCGACACGAAAAGATAGTCGCCGACCAGCAGCGTCGGGATCATCGACCCCGACGGAATGTTGAAGGGCTGGAACAGGAAGGTGCGGACGACGAGCGCGATCAGCAGCGCCTGCAGCACGACCTTGACGATCTCGAAGAAGCCGCCGCCCTGCGACTCGCGGGCGACATCGGTCGTCTGGCTGTCCGAGCCTGAATGCCCGCTCATCGCTGCGATCTCGTATGCTGCATGGGTCCTGGCCTAAGGCATCCTCTGGCGCGGCGCCAGCCCCATGGGCATCCCTCGGGCGTGACCTGCCTCAGCCGTTGAGGACGGTGTTGATCACCTGTCCGCTGCGCATCAGCGACAGGCGCCAGTAGTCGTGCTGGCCGGCGACCGCCGTGGCAAGATCACGCGTCGTCTTGATCGCCTTGCCGTTGATCGACAGGATCATGTCGCCCTTCTGGAACTGCACGGCGGCAGCGTTCGAATCCGTCGCCACCGCGGCGACGACGACGCCGAGCCGGTCGTCGGTGATCGACAACTCCTCCGCCGTGGCCGGCGACATGTTGACGGCGGAAATGCCGCTGAACGGCGAGTCGCCCTTCAGGGTGACGGGATCGGGCGCGGGCGTGTCGGGCGCCCGGCGCAGCGCGACCGCCAGCGTCTCGGTCGCGGCGGCGCGACGGACGGTCAGCTGCGCCGTGCCGCCGATCGGACGGGTGC
>CALMRL010000303.1 GCA_937873345.1 uncultured Beijerinckiaceae bacterium
CGAAGGTGATTGTGGCGCCGAACTCGCCGAGCGAGCGGGCGAAGGCGAGGATCGAGCCGGTGATCAGCCCCGGCAGGGCGAGCGGCAGGGTGACGAGCGCGAAGCGCCACGGCGGCGAGGCGCCGAGCGTGCCGGCGGCGGCTTCCAGACGCGTGTCGATCGCCTCGAAGGACAAGCGCATCGCCCGCACCATCAGGGGAAAGCCCCTCCCCGCGCAGGCCAGCGCCGCGCCGGTCCAGCGGAACGACAGCACGATGCCGACCGCCGCGAACGCTTCGCCGAACGGGCCGCGCCGCCCGAAGAGGAGCAGCAGCGCGTAGCCGACCACCACCGGCGGCAGCACCAGGGGCAGGTTGACGACCCCGTCGACGAGCGTGCGGCCGGGAAAGCGCCAGCGCGCCAAGGCGTAGGCGACGGCGACGCCGAAAGGCAGGCTGGTGAGCGTCGCCACCACGGCGATGCGCAACGACAGGGCGACCGCCGTCCAGTCCGCGTCGGACAGGCCGAGTAGCCCGCTCACCGTCGTCCCGTCCATGCCGGTGCCACCCTCATGACCGAAAGCCCATGGGCGCCACGATGCGGCAAGCCTGGCCCTACGGCGTCAGCACCGTGAAGCCCTGGTCCTTCAGGATCGCCACCGCATCGGGGGAGCGCAGGTAGCCCTCCAGCTCGCCGGCCTGGGCGTTCTTCGAATCCTTGAGCACGGCCACGGGATAGGTGATCGGCGCGTGCGACGAGGCGGGGAAGGCGTCGATCACCTTGACCTTCGGCTCGGCCCTGGCGTCGGTGGCGTAGACGATGCCGAACTTCGCTTCGCCGCGCGCAACCAGCAGCAGCGCCGCCCGCACGTCCTCGGTCTGGGCGAGCTTGGGCTCCACGGCGGCGTACACGCCAAGTTTGGTGAGCGCCTCCTTGCCGTAGATGCCGGCCGGGCAGGAGGCGACGGTGCACACCGCGAGCTTGCCGTCGCCGAGCGCGCCGGCGAGGTCGAAGCCCGGCTTGATCGCGAGCTTGGCATCGGACGCCGCCGGCTCGACGAGCACCAGCTCGTTGCCGAGCAGGGTCTCGCGGGTGCCGGCTTTAAGCTCGCCCCTGTCGGCGAGGAAGCTCATCCAGCGCTCGTCGGCGGAGATGAACAGGTCGGCCGGGGCGCCGGCGGCGATCTGCTTGGCCAGCACGCCCGACGAGTTGTAGGAAATCACCGGAGCGTGGCCGGTCTTCGCCGCGAACTTGGCCGAGATCGCGTCGAGCGCCGTCTTCATGCTCGCGGCGGCGAACACCAGCGGCCCGTCGGCAGCCGCCGAGGCAGGGGCCGGTGCCGTCGCGAGCAGCATCGCGAGCGTCGCGGCGAGCCTCGAAGCCGACGATCCACAAGCTCGCGGCTTGGCAGTGCTGGTCATCGATCCCGTGCTCTCCGCTATAGCCGACTGCATACACCGCAGGCGCGGCAAAGCAACGCCGGTCGGCGGGGAAAACCTCAGCCGTTCATCTCCTGCCGGCGCATCGGCATCGCATCGATCACCGTGAAGATGCGTGCGGCGCCGACCGGCTGGCGCCAGACCGATTTCACGCCTCCATCCTTGCCGATCAGCACCACGGCGAAGCCCTTGACGCCGAAGCGGCGGTGCAGCGCGCCGTTGCCGTCGTCCTCGGTGAGAACGGCGATGGCGCGGCTCCTCGCGCCGCCCGCATCCGCTTCGAGCGCCGCCCTCTGCGCGGCGATGCGGGGGTCGCCGTGCCGGTCCGACAGGATCACCACCGGCCACGCCTTCCAGCGAAGGCCGTCGAGCCCGCCGCCGGCGGCATGAGCCGCGCTTGGCGGCACCGCCAAGCCCGAGAGTGTCAGGCCGAGGAGAGCGAGGGTGGAGAGGAGAGAGTGCCGCGCAGACGGCATGGCTGATCCTGAACAACGGGATGCGGCAAGGAGGCTCCGGGGCTGGCGCCGCCGTTGCTTGCATCGGTGCGAGAAGGTGATGTCGAGACAGGCGTCCGGCAAGACGCGACAGGGATCGGGGAGGACGAGGCCACACATGAGCGAACCCCTCATCATCATCGGCCAGGGCATGGCCGGCACCAAGCTCGCGGAGGAGCTGAGCGCCCGCGCGCTCGGGCGCTACTCCATCGTCCTGATCGGCGACGAGCCGCGGCGCGCCTACAACCGGGTGCTCTTGTCCTCGCTGCTCGCCCGCGAGGTGACCGCCGAGGCCATCGAGCTGAAGCCGCGCGCCTGGTGGGCGCGGCAGGGGATCACCAACATCTTCGGCAAGGCGGTGACCGGGATCGACGTGCGTCGCCGCACGGTGACGCTGCAGGGAGGCGTCGAGCTCAGCTATTCCAAGCTGGTGCTGGCGACGGGCTCGCACGCGATCAAGCTGCCGACGCCCGGCATGGACCTGCCCGGCGCCATCACCTTCCGCTGGATGGGCGATGTCGAGCGCATGCTCTCCGACGTGCCGGCCGGACGGCCGGCGGTGGTGATCGGCGGCGGCCTGCTCGGGCTGGAGGCCGCCTACGGCCTTGCCAAGGCCGGCGTAAAGGTGACCCTGCTGCACCTCGCCGATAGGCTGATGGAGCGGCAGCTCGACGATCCCGCAGCCCTGATGCTGAAGGAGGCGATCGAGGCCAAGGGTTGCGAGATCCTGCTCGGTGCCAACACCGTGCGGGTGCACGGCGCGGAGAGGGTCGAGGCGGTCGAGCTGTCCGACGGTCGGGTCATCCCCGCCGACATGGTTGTCTGCGCCGTCGGCGTGCGCCCCAACACCGATCTCGCCAGGGCGGCGGGCCTGGAGTGCAAGCGCGGCATCCTGGTCGATGACCGGATGGGCACTTCGATGCCCGGCATCTACGCGATCGGCGAGTGCGCCGAGCATCGCGGCGTGGCCTACGGGCTGGTGGAGCCGGCCTATGAGCAGGCACGCACGCTGGCGCGCACCCTGATCGGCGACAACGCCGCCGCCTACGAGGGCTCGATCCTCGCCACCAATCTCAAGGTGTCGGGCGTGTCGCTGTTCTCGGCCGGCGACTTCACCGGCGAGGGCAAGGACCACCTCGTCTACGAGGACTTGAGCGCGAACGTCTACAAGAAGATCGTGATCGACGACGGCAAGGTGACCGGCGCCGTGCTCTACGGCGATACCGGCGATGGCCTGTGGTACCTCGACCTCATCAAGTCCGGCACGCCGGTCGAGGAGATGCGCGACGGGCTGGTGTTCGGACGCGCCGTGGCCGAGGCGGACTGATCGCCGCGGGGCGAAGGATGCGCGGGGGCAGGGGTCCGGCACGCCTCTTGCGAAATGTTCGAATGAACGCGTGCAGCGCACAGCGTCGGAGGGCGAACCGGCGGCGGAGCCTATTTCCGCGCCATCCGTGCCGGCCGATCGTGCAATGGGACCCTTGTTCCGCGCCGGGGCACGGTGGTCGAGAAGGCATGGTTTTGATCGAATGGAAATGATCGCGGACCAGGGTCCGGCCGGCGAGTTCACGGCCGAGCAGAAG
>CALMRL010000304.1 GCA_937873345.1 uncultured Beijerinckiaceae bacterium
GGGCAGGGGGCGATGGCTCCCGCGCGGACAGCGAGGCGAAGCGTCGGCTCGGGCAGGCCCACATCACCGTCGGCTGGGAGGGGCTGCCCTTCGACCATCCCGAGCACTATGCGCTGCAGGTCTTCGCCAATGCCGTCGGCGGCGGCATGTCCTCGCGGCTGTTCCAGGAGGTGCGCGAGCGCCGCGGCCTTGCCTACAGCATCTACACCTTCAACTGGGCCTATGCCGACTCGGGGCTCTTCGGCTTCTACGCCGCCTGCGGCGCCGCCGACGTCGCCGAGCTGATGCCGGTATCGCTCGACGCGCTCGCCGCCGCCACGGCGGACCTCGGCGAGGACGAGGTGCGCCGTGCCAAGGCGCAGATGAAGGTCTCGATCCTCGCGGCTCTCGAATCGGCGACGGCGCGCTCCGAGCAGATCGCCCGGCAGCTTCTCGCCTTCGGCCGCGTCGTGCCCCGCGAGGAGATGATCGGTCGCATCGAGTCGCTCGAGCTGGCTGCGATCCGCGAGGCCGGTGCGCGGGCCCTGCGATCCGCTCCGACGGTCGCGTCGATCGGCCCTGTCGCGCGGGTGATGGGTCCCGACGCGATCCGCATGCGGACCGGCAGCGCACAGCCGAGGAACTGATGGCGCTGTTTCGTCTCGGCTCGGATCGCGACAGCGTCCATGCCGTGCGCGGCGATGGCGTCTATCTCCGTGCCCCCGAGATGAGCGACTTCGAGGAATGGGCGGCGCTGCGGCAGCGCTCGCGCGCCTTCCTGGTGCCGTGGGAACCGACCTGGCCAGCGGACGACCTCACCCGCGCCGCCTTTCGCCGCCGCCTGCGCCGCCATGCCGGCGAGATCGGCAACGACGAAGCCTACCCCTTCCTCATCTTCCGCGAGAGCGACGACGTCATCCTCGGCGGCCTCACCCTCAGCCAAGTGAAGCGCGGCGTCGCCCAGGCCGCGACGCTCGGCTATTGGATGGGGCAGCCCTACGCCGGCCAGGGTTGGATGGCGCGCGCGGTGCGCGCCGCCACCGCCTTCGCCTTCGCCACGCTGCGCCTGCACCGCGTCGAGGCGGCCTGCTTGCCGAGCAACGAGGCTTCGATCCGCCTGCTCGACCGAACCGCCTTCCGCCAGGAAGGGCTGGCGCGCGCCTATCTTCGCATCAACGGGCTGTGGCAGGACCACTTGCTCTTCGCCCTGCTGGAGTCCGACCCCTTGTCGCTGCGGCTGCCGCGGCGCGACCGGCTCTGACGTCAAGTCGCGAACCGGCCGCATCACGCGTCACCGCGTCTTGCCGCATCGCACCTGGGCCTCTACGGTCGAAGAGGGAGGCACGGGAGAGCCGCGAGGCAGGAGCGTCCTCGTTATGCCGCGATTGCGCGCTCTGAAGCGCGATGGACACTCGCGACTGCTCCTTGGGATGATCGTGACGCCCCTGCGCCGCCTCGTCACCGTCTGCTTGGCGCTGCTCGTCTTCGCCGGCAGCGTGCGTTCCGCCTCTGCCATCGAGTCGACCCGCGTTCCGCTCGACGCCGCCGCGATCGACCTGACCCGCGCGGTGGAGAGCTATTCCTCGCAGGGCGACCGCCTCACCGTCTCGACCGCGCCGGGCTCGGACGGCATCACCCGGCGCATCGAGGTGCGCGCCAACGACTCCGGCACGCATCCCAGCTGGATCGTGTTCGCCCTTACCAACGACACCGACGAGCAGCTGGAGCGGCTGGTGGTGGCCCCGCATTTCCGGCTGGTCGGCTCCGGCGTGGTCTGGCCGGACCTCGGCGCCGTGCGCATCTCGGCAATCACGGCCAGCCAGGGTATCGCTCCGGAACGCGAGGAGTCGAGCGACGCCGACGTGTTCCGGCTGACGCTCGATCCCGGCACTACCATCACCTACGTGGCGGAGCTGCGCACGCCCAACCTGCCGCAGATCTATCTCTGGGAACCCGACGCCTACAAGGACAAGGTGACGAGCCTGACGCTCTACAAGGGCATCGTCATCGGCATCGCCGGCCTGCTCGCCCTCTTCCTCACCATCGTCTTCGTGGTCAAGGGCGCGGTGATCTTTCCCGCCGCGGCGGCGCTCGCCTGGGCGGTGCTCGCCTACGTCTGCATCGACTTCGGTTTCTGGAACAAGCTGTTCGGCACCGCCGGCTCCAGCGACCGCGTGTGGCGCGCCGGCGCCGAGACGACGCTATCGGCGACGCTGCTCGTCTTCCTGTTCGCCTACCTCAATCTCAGCCGCTGGCACGTCCGCGCGTCACGCGTCGCGGCGATATGGCTGGTCTTCCTCGTCGCCCTGATCGCCTTCGCGGTCTACGACGCGCCGGTGGCCTCAGGCGTCGCCCGCATCTCGCTCGCCACGATCACCGGCGTCGGCTTCATCCTCGTCCTTTATCTCTCCACCCACGGCTACGACCGGGCGGTGATGCTGATCCCGACCTGGTTCCTGCTCCTCGCCTGGGTGATCTGCGCTTCCTTCACGGTGACCGGCACGCTGACCAACGACCTCGTCTCGCCGGCCCTCATCGGCGGCTTGGTGCTGATCGTGATGCTGATCGGCTTCACCATCCTGCAGAACGCCTTCGCCGGCGGTGGGCTCGGCATGGGGCCGGTATCGGACGCGAGCCGCAAGGCGCTGGCGCTGACCGGCTGCGGCGACACCATCTTCGACTGGGACGTGCCGGCCGACAACGTCTTCGTCTCGCCCGAGATCGAGGCGCAGCTGGGCGTCGCCCGCGGCACGTTGGAAGGGCCGGCGACGAATTGGTTCGACGTGCTGCATCCCTTCGAGCGCGACCGTTTCCAGGCCTGCCTCGATATGGTGCTGGAGCAGCGCCGCGGCCGCATCCACCAGGAGTTCCGGCTTCGCGCCGCGGACGGGCATTACTTCTGGTACGCGCTGCGCGCCCGCCCCGTCGTCGGGCCGGACGGCGATGTGATGCGCGTCGTCGGTACCCTCTCCGACATCACCGAGGGCAAGCTCGCCGAGGAGCGGCTGCTGCACGACGCTGTGCACGACAACCTGACCGGCCTGCCCAACCGCCAGCTGTTCTTCGACCGCCTCGACGCGGCGCTGACCTTCGCGGCCAGCGATGCGACGGTGCGCCCGACGGTGCTGTGCATCGACGTCGATCATTTCAAGCGCATCAACGAGGGCGTCGGCCTGTCCGCCGGCGACTCGATCCTGCTCACCCTGTCGCGCCGCCTGTCGCGCCTCCTGAAGCCTCAGGACACGGTTTCGCGTCTTGGCGCCGACCGCTTCGCCGCCATCGTCCTTTCCGAGCCCGACCCCGAGCAGATGCTGGCGCTCGCCAACGTGGTGCGCCGCGCCCTGTCGACGCCGGTCACCTATGCGGAGCGCGAGATTCCGCTCACCGCCTCGATCGGCATCGCCTTCCCTGACCATCAGGCGAAGGCGCGGCGCGAGGACATGCTCAAGGACGCCGAGATCGCGATGCGCTTCGCCAAGAAGGCCGGCGGCAACCGCATCGAGACGTTCCGACCGATGATGCGGACGTTACGCTCCGACCGCGTGGCGCTGGAGGTCGATCTCGGTCGCGCGCTCGACCGCGGCGAGATCAAGGTGTTCTTCCAGCCCGTGGTCCGACTGGAGGACCGCACCGTGGCCGGCTTCGAGGCGCTGCTGCGCTGGGACAACCCGCGCGTCGGTCGACTCGGCCCGGCCGAGTTCATGCCTCTCGCCGAGGAGACCGGAACGATCGTCGATCTCGGCATCTTCGCGCTGGAGCGGACCGCGCGCGAGCTGGCCGCCTGGCAGCGCGCGCTCGACGTCGAGCCGCCGATCTTCGCCTCCGTCAACATCTCCTCGCGGCAATTGCTGCGCCACGACCTCTTGCAGGACATCAAGGCGGTGCTGACCCGCTGCGAGGTGACGCGCGGCTCGCTGAAGCTCGAGCTGACCGAGAGCCTCGTGATGGAGAATCCGGAGTATGCCGCTCAGATCCTGACGCGACTGCGCGAACTCGGCGCCGGTCTGTCGCTTGGCGACTTCGGCACCGGCTTCTCCTCGCTCTCCTACCTGCAGCGCTTCCCCTTCGATACCATCAAGATCGACCGCGCCTTCGTGCACAGCGCAGCCTCGCGCGGGACCAAGCCGGTGATCCTGCGCTCGATGGTGGCGATGGCCCATGACCTCGGCATGGAGGTCGTCGCCGAGGGCGCCGAGACCGAGTCTGACGCGATAGAGCTGTACCAGCTCGGTTGCGAATATGCGCAGGGCTACGCCTTCGGTCACCCCATCAGCGCGGTCGATGCCCGCAAGCTCGTCGGCGCGGCGACCATCGCGGCGTGAGGGATCTCCGCGCCGTGCTCGCCGGTGTCGACACGGTTGCCGTCGTCGGGCTGTCGGACAAGCCGCATCGTGCCTCGCACGAGGTTGCCCTCTTCCTCGCGCGGCACGGCTATCGCTGCATCGGGGTCAATCCGGCACTGGCCGGGCGCACGGTCGCCGGGCTGCCGATGGTTGCATCGCTCTCCGAGCTGTCCCATCCCGTCGACATGGTCGACATCTTCCGTGCGTCGGATCAGGCCGGCGCGGTGGTCGACGAAGCGTTGGTGCTCGCCGATCCGCCGAAGGTGATCTGGATGCAGCTCGGCGTCATCGACCACGCTGCCGCTGCCCGTGCCGAAGCGGCCGGAGTGACGGTCGTGATGGATGCCTGCCCCAAGCTCGTCCTCGCGAGCGGCTGACGCCCCACGGCTGATCTCAGGCCTTCACCGCGCGCAGCCCCATCATCGCGGCATAGACGGTGCGCTGCCACTCCTCGGTGCCGCCATCCCGGTGCTCGGCTACAACCGCCTCCGCCTCATCCGCGGGGATAAGGTTCTGTTCGAGCATCACCCGCATCCAAGCGGCGGCGAAACGCTCGGCATTGGCCAGCTCTGCCGCGGAGGCCTCTGCAAGGCTCATCCGACTGCTCTCCAACATCGCATTCCTCCATTCTGCGGTCGCAACAGACAGGTCGCCGCGCCGCCGCGCCACCCTCGTCTGCCGAAGTACACCCGCCGCCGCCCTACCCTTTCCGCATGACACGATGTCATCGAAGCCGACACGCTCCAACGGAGAGCCAGCGTGTCCACCGCCCCGAAATCCGACTTCCTGCATGTGCTGCAGGAGCGCGGCTTCATTCACCAGTGCTCCGACCTCGCCGGCCTCGACGAGAAGGCGTTGGCAGGCGGACTAACAGGCTATATCGGCTTCGATTGCACCGCGCCGTCGCTGCACGTCGGCTCGCTGCTGCCGATCATGCTGCTGCGCTGGCTGCAGAAAACCGGCGGCAAGCCCATCGTGCTCGTCGGCGGCGGCACCACGCGTGTCGGCGACCCTTCCGGCAAGGATGAAAGCCGCAAGCTGCTGTCGCTCGACGACATCGCGTCGAACAAGCTGGCGCTGCAAAGGGTGTTCGCGAGCTTCCTGCGCTTCGGAGAAGGCGAGGCGCTGCTCGTCGATAATGCGGAGTGGCTCACGAACCTGAACTGGATCGACTTCCTGCGCGAAGTCGGCCGACATTTCTCGGTCAATCGCATGCTGGCGATGGACTCGGTCAAGCTGCGCCTCGAACGCGACCACGAGCTGTCGTTCCTGGAGTTCAACTACATGTGCTGCCAAGCCTACGACTTCGTCGAACTGTCGCGCCGCTTCGGCGCCGCGCTGCAGATGGGCGGCTCGGACCAGTGGGGCAACATCGTCACCGGCATCGATCTCGGCCGCCGCATGGGGACGCCGCAGCTCTACGCCTTGACGACGCCGCTGCTCACCACCGCGTCGGGCAGCAAGATGGGCAAGACGGCGAGGGGGGCGGTTTGGCTTTCGCGCGAGCTGCTGCCGGTGTTCGACTACTGGCAGTTCTGGCGCAACTGCGACGACGGCGACGTCGGCCGCTTCCTCCGGCTGTTCACCGAGCTGCCGATGGGCGAGACGGCGCGTTTGGAGGCGCTCGGCGGCAACGAAATCAACGAGGCAAAGAAAGTGCTCGCCACCGAGGCGACGGCGATGGTGCACGGCCGCGACGAGGCGGAGCGCGCGGCCGGGACGGCGCGGCAGGTGTTCGAGCACGGTGCGGCCTCGGCCGATCTGCCGAGCGTCACGGTCACGCGAGAGGAGTTCGCCGGCGGCATCGGCGTCCTGACGGCGTTCCAGCGCGCGGGGCTGGTGGCCTCGACGAGCGAAGCCCGTCGCTCGATCAAGGGCGGCGGCCTGCGCGTCAACGATGCCGTGCTGACGGACGAGAAGGCTGTGCTCGGCACGGACGACCTGCGCGACGGAGCGATCAAGCTGTCGCTTGGCCGCAAGCGCCATGTCCTGCTGCGGCCGAGCTGACCGAGCCCTCGCGACGCCTCAGGCGTTCTGCGCGGCTTTCAGCACGTTATCGATGGCGAGCGAAACGTCGTCGATCGCCGCCATGCCGTCGATGCCGTGAAGCTTTCCGACTCCGCGATAGAAGTCCGCGACCGGTGCGGTCTGCTCGCGAAACACCTCTAGGCGCTTGCGGAAGGCCTCGGGGTTATCGTCGGGCCGCGGCGTGCCGCCCTTGGCGAGCGTCTCGTCGACCCGCTTCTGCATGCGCGCGACCAGCGCCGTCTCGTCAACGCCAAGCTCGATGACCGCATCGAGCGACATCCCATGCTGCTCCAGCAGGTTCTCAAGAGCCTCGGCCTGCGCCACGGTGCGAGGGAAACCATCGAGGATGAAGCCACGCTTCGCGTCGTCCTGCTCGATGCGGTCGCCGATGATGCCGACGACCACCTCGTCGGAGACCAGCTGGCCGGCCTTCATGATCGCATCGGCCTCGCGGCCGATCGGCGTCTGCGCAGCAACGGCAGCGCGCAGCATGTCGCCGGTCGAGAGCTGTGGGATGCCGTGCTCCGCGACCAGCCGGGCGGCTTGCGTTCCCTTGCCGGCTCCCGGCGGTCCCAGCAGCACGAGCCTCATCGACGGCGTCCCCGCAGCTTGGCCTTCTTGATCAGGCCTTCGTATTGATGAGCCTGCAGGTGCCCGTGGATCTGCGCAACCGTGTCCATCGTTACGGATACGACGATCAGCAGAGAGGTGCCGCCGAAGTAGAAAGGCAGGTTGGCCCAGGAAATCAGGATCTCCGGAAGCAGGCAGATGATGGCGAGGTAGGCGGCGCCGATCACGGTGATGCGCATCAGCACCTTGTCGAGGAACTGCGAGGTGCGTTCGCCCGGCCGAATGCCCGGCACGAAGCCGCCGTGCTTCTTCAGATTGTCGGCCGTCTCCTGCGGGTTGAAGACGATCGCCGTGTAGAAGAAGGTGAAGAACACGATGAGACCGATGTAGGTCAGCATGTACAAGGGGCGGCCGTGCCCGAAATAGGTCGTGATGAAGCCCAGCACGCCGCCCCCGCCGCCCTTCTGCGTGAAGTTGGCGATCGTTGTCGGCAGCAGCAGCAGCGACGAGGCGAAGATCGGCGGGATGACGCCCGAGGTGTTGAGCTTGAGGGGAAGGAACGAGGTCTGTCCCTCGTAGACGCGGTTTCCCTGCTGGCGCTTGGGATAGGTGATGAGAACGCGGCGCTGCGCCCGTTCCATGAAGACGATGAAGGCAATCACCGCGATCGACATCACGGCGACCACGAAGATCAGGCCGGGCGAGATGGCATGCTGGCGACCGAGCTCCAGCGTGTTGGCGATCGCTGAGGGGAAGGCGGCGATGATGCCGGTGAAGATGATCAGCGAGGAGCCGTTACCGATGCCGCGCGAGGTGATCTGCTCGCCGAGCCACATCAGGAACATCGTGCCGCCGAGTAGCGTCAGCACGGTGGAGATGCGGAAGAACCAGCCGGGATCGGTGACGACGTTGGTCTGCCCCTCCAGGCCGACCGCGATGCCGTAGGCCTGGAACAGCGCCAGGAACACGGTGAGATAGCGCGTGTACTGGTTGATGATCTTGCGGCCGGACTCGCCCTCCTTCTTCAGCGTTTCCAGCGAAGGTACCACGGAGGTGAGCAGCTGAATGATGATGGAGGCGGAGATGTAGGGCATGATGTTCAGGGCGAAGATCGCCATGCGCTGCACGGCGCCGCCCGAAAACATGTTGAACAGCTCAAGCACGCCCTGCTTGTGGCTGGTGAAATTCGCCTGGAAGGCGGCGGGATCGATGCCCGGCATCGGGATGTAGGTGCCGAGCCGATAGATGATCAGCGCGCCGAGGGTGAACCAGATTCGCTTCTTCAGCTCGTCGGCTTTGGAGAAGGCGCTCCAATTGACGTTCGCAGCGAGCTGTTCTGCCGCCGATGCCATCGCCTGCTCCCGGGAATGCTCGCCACGCGGGCCGTTTCGACGGTTCCGCCGCAGCGCTCGGGGGCGCATTGCCCGCCGAGAATTGTCCTGTGCCCCGGCGGCGCCTGCGGGTCAATCGCACGAAGGTGCGCCGGGAAAATGAAAACGCCAGACCCTTGGATGTTCGGCCCGGCGCATCTGCTGGTCGACGTGGTTTGGCAGTAGACCGCCTGAAGCGTCAGGCCTGCTCGACCGGAGCCTCTTTCGCCTTGGTGGCGAGAAGCTTGACGCTGCCGCCAGCCTTCTCGATGGCGGCGATCGCGCCCTTCGACGCGGCGGCGACCTCGAACGAAAGGTTCGTCGCCAGTTCGCCGACGCCGAGGATCTTGACGCCATCGCGAGCCTTGGAGCAAACGCCGGCGGCGATCAGGGCTTCAATCGTCACGGCAGCGCCGGCCTGGAAATGACCAGCCTCCACCGCCTGCTGGATGCGCCCGACATTGACCTCGTTGTAGTCGGTCGAGAAGGGATTCCAGAAGCCGCGCTTCGGCAGACGGCGATGCAGCGGCATCTGGCCACCCTCGAACGCCTTGATGGCGACGCCGGTGCGGGCCTTCTGGCCCTTCACGCCGCGCCCCGCGGTCTTGCCTTTGCCGGAGCCAATGCCGCGGCCAACGCGCATCCGGTTCTTGGACGAGCCGGGATTGTCGCGGATCTCGTTGAGCTTCATCGCGGCCTCCTATCCTTCGACGCGGACGAGATGGGCGACGGTGGCGATCATGCCGCGGACCGCCGGCGTATCGACGAGCGACGAGCGGCGCCCGATCTTGTTGAGGCGCAGGCCGATCAGCGTCTGACGCTGGTACGCCGGGCGGCCGATCGGGCTGCCTATCTGCACGACTGTCACCCGTCCGACCGTCATAGGACCGGAGGCATTCTGCTGAGACATCAGGCCCTCCCCTACGCTTCGGCCGGAGCGGCTTCGGCATCACCGCCGATGCGCCGACCCTGCAGCACGGAGACCTTGATGGAGCGACGCGCCGCTACGGCACGGGGTGAGTCCTCGTTCTTCAAGGCGTCGAAGGTCGCGCGGATCATATTGTAGGGGTTGGACGATCCTTGAGACTTGGCGACGACGTCGTGCATGCCGAGCGTCTCGAAGATCGCGCGCATCGGGCCGCCGGCGATGATGCCGGTGCCGGCAGGTGCCGCACGAAGGATCACCCTTCCCGCACCGTGGCGTCCGTGCACGTCATGGTGAAGGGTGCGTCCCTCGCGCAGGGGCACGCGGATCAGGCCACGCTTCGCCGACTCGGTCGCCTTGCGGATCGCCTCCGGCACCTCGCGGGCCTTGCCGTGGCCGAAGCCGACGCGGCCCTTCTGGTCGCCGACGACGACGAGAGCAGCGAAGCCGAAGCGCCGGCCGCCCTTCACCACTTTGGCGACGCGATTTATGTGCACCAGGCGATCGACGAACTCGCCGTCACCGTCCCTGTCTCGGCGATCCCGGTCGCGCCCGCGACCACCGCCATCCCGTCCTTCAGCCATACTCTTCTTCTCACTTGCGCGGGTGGTCTGACGGCCGATCCCGCTCGCTTCGAATTATCCTCGCAGCCTCTGACGTCCGACCCGCGAGCCAGCTTGCATCAGAATTGCAGTCCGCCCTCGCGGGCGCCGTCGGCCAGCGCCTTGACGCGCCCGTGATACATGTATTGGCCGCGGTCGAACACCACGTCCGTCACGCCGGCGGCCCTGGCGCGTTCCGCGATCAGCTTGCCGATCGCCGCCGCCGCCTCGACGTTGGCGCCGGTCCTCAGCCCATCACGCTGCGCCTTCTCCAGCGAGGAGGCGGCAGCGAGCGTGCGTCCGGCGGCATCATCGATGATCTGGCAGTAGATCTGCTTCGAGGTGCGATGCACCGACAAGCGAGGCTTGCCATAGGCGCGCTCGCGCAACGCCTTGCGGATGCGGGCCTTGCGTCGCTGGGAGACTTCCAGATCCTTGGGCATGGCTACTTCTTCTTGCCTTCCTTGCGGAAGATGAACTCGCCCGCATACTTCACGCCCTTGCCCTTGTAGGGCTCCGGCGGACGATAGGCGCGGATCTCCGATGCAACCTGACCGACCTGCCGCTTGTCGATGCCGGAGATGTGAATCTCGATCGGGCGAGGCGTCACGATGGTGATGCCTTCTGGGATTGGGAACGGCACGTCGTGGCTGTAGCCAAGCGAAAGTTGCAGCACCTTGCCCTGAACGGCGGCCTTGTAACCAACGCCGCTGATCTCGAGTTTGCGGGTGTAGCCGTTGGACACGCCCTCGACCAGATTGCTCACCTGGGCGCGGCACATGCCCCACATCGCTTGCGCACGTTTCGTCTCCGAGCGCGGCATGACGCTGACCTCGTCGTTAGCGAACGACACCGTGACGTCATCCGGGCAGGTGAAGGACAGCTCGCCCTTGGCTCCCTTGACGGACACCTTCTGTCCCTCAATCCTGGCGGTGACGCCCTTCGGGATCGTGACAGGCTTCTTACCGACGCGTGACATAGATGATCCTCCTTCGCGCCGATCAGAATACTTTGCACAGCACTTCGCCGCCCACGTTGGCCTCGCGGGCCATGTGGTCGGCCATCACGCCCTTCGGGGTCGACATGATGGTGATGCCGAGGCCGTTGGCGACCCGCGGCATGGCGTCGACGGCGGCATAGACGCGACGGCCGGGCTTGGAGACGCGCGAAATCTCACGGATCACCGGTTGGCCGTCGAAATACTTCAGCTCGATTTCGAACTCGGTGCGGCCGTTGTCGTACTCGGTCGTAGAATAGCCGCGGATGTAGCCCTCCTGCTCGAGGACGTCGAGGACGTTGGCACGCAGTTTGGAGCCCGGCGTCTGCACCTTGCCTTTGCGGCGCATACCGGCGTTGCGAATGCGGGTGAGCATGTCGCCCAGCGGATCGTTCATGGCGCGCCCTCCTACCAGCTCGACTTGACGAGGCCCGGGATCAAGCCCCGAGAGCCGAGTTCACGAAGCGCGATACGGCTCATCCGCATCTTCGAGTACACGGCGCGCGGCCGGCCGGAAATGTCGCAGCGGTTGCGGACGCGCTCAGGCGCCGAGTTGCGCGGCACCTTCGAGAGCCGCAGCCGAGCCTCGAAACGCTCCTCCATCGGCAGGCCGTCGTTGTTGGCGATGTCCTTCAGTCGCTTGCGTCGAGCAGCATAGCGTTTTACCAGTGCCATCTTGCGCTTGTTGTTCTCAATCGCGCTTTTCTTCGCCATCGATCTACCTCGGGTTTCCGCGTTTGAGCTTGCGGCTCACTGCCGGAACGGGAAATTGAATGCGCGCAACAGAGCACGCGCCTCGTCGTCGGTCTTTGCCGTCGTGCAGACGATCACATCCATGCCGAGGATGGAATCCACTTTGTCGTAGTTGATCTCGGGAAATACGATGTGTTCCTTGATCCCCATCGCAAAGTTGCCGCGCCCGTCGAAGCTCCTGGCGTTGAGGCCGCGGAAGTCGCGCACGCGCGGCAGAGCAATGGTGATCAGCCTGTCGAGGAACTCGTACATGCGGACCTTGCGCAAGGTGACCTTGCAGCCGATCGGCATGTTCTCGCGTACCTTGAACGTTGAGATGGCGTTGCGGGCGCGGGTGATAACCGGCCGTTGCCCGGCGATCAGTGCCAAGTCGGCGGCGGCAAGAGTCACCTTCTTGGTATCGTTGACCGCCTCGCCGACACCCATGTTCAGCACGATCTTGTCGATGACCGGCACTTCGAGAGGATTCTTGTAGTTGAACTCCTCGATCATCTTTTGGCGCACCACTTCGTCATAGTGGTTGCGCAGGCGCGGAACGTAGCCCTCCGGCACCGCGAGGCTGTCGGACGACGCGGTCTGGTAGGACAGCGCCACGCGGCCGATCTTCTCGGTCGGGACGGCCTTGGAGTCCTTGCCGGCACCCTTTGCTCCGCCCTTGGCGGGCGCGCCTTTGCCGCCCTTGGGGTCAGCCATCGATCAGGTCTCCGGAAAGCTTGGCGAAGCGGACCTTGCGGCCATCCTCGAGGATCTTGAAGCCGACGCGGCTCGGCTTGCCATCGCGCGGGTCGGCAATCAGCAGGTTCGACAACTGGATCGCCGCCTCCTTCGAGAGGATGCCGGCCTCCTGCGTCTGCGTCTGCTTCTGGTGACGCTTGACCATATTGACACCCTGGACGACGGCACGTCCCTCCTTCGGCATCACGGTCAGTACCTTCCCGGTGCGTCCCTTGTCGCGGCCGGTGATCACGACGACGCTGTCACCCTTCTTGATCTTGGCTGCCATCACAGCACCTCCGGCGCCAGCGAGATGATCTTCATGTGATTGCGGGCGCGGAGTTCGCGCGGCACCGGCCCGAAGATGCGGGTACCCACCGGCTCGGAGTTGTTGTTGATCAGCACAGCGGCGTTGCCGTCGAAGCGGATCACCGTTCCGTCGGCTCGCTTGATGTCCTTGGCGGTGCGAACCACCACCGCCTTCATCACGTCGCCCTTCTTCACGCGACCGCGAGGGATCGCCTCCTTGATCGAGACGACGATGATGTCGCCGACGCCGGCGTACTTGCGCTTGGAGCCGCCGAGAACCTTCACGCACATCACGCGCCGCGCGCCGGAATTATCCGCCACGTCGAGGTTCGTCTGCATCTGTATCATGGCCTGTGGCCTTCCTTTCAGATCGGTTTCCGCTGCACCGTCGGCGGGAGCGGACTACGCCTGGAGGGGATGGGATGTCCCCGTCCCTATGGAGGTTGACGGCGCACGCCAGCGATCAGCTTGGGCGCCGAAGCACGGTGAGGACAGGCAAACGTCAGCCCGCGGTCGCAGCGCCGCCACGTTCGACGACGATCCAACGCTTCAGCCGGGAGATCGGCTTGGTCTCCTCGATCGCGACGCTGTCGCCAACCTTGTAGGCGCCGACCTCGTCATGGGCATGGTAGTTCTTGGAGCGGCGAACGGTCTTCTTCAACAGCGGATGGGTGAAGCGGCGCTCCACCTTCACGACGACAGTCTTCTCCTGCTTATCGGAAACGACGACGCCTTGGAGTACGCGCTTCGGCATGAACTTCTATTCCTACTTAGCAACCGGAGTGGGCGCCGGCTTGGGCACGCGCCCGGAGGACGCCTTCTTGGCGCAGGCCAGCGTCTTCACGCGGGCGATGTCGCGGCGCACGACGCGAACCCGCGCGGTGTTCTCCAGTTGCCCGGTCGCACGTTGAAAACGCAGGTTGAACTGCTCCTTCTTCAGGTTCAGGACCTCCTGGTCAAGCTGATCCTCGCTCATCGCGCGCAGATCGGAGAGACGGCTATCAGACTTCACAATCCTACTCCGGGATGCGCTCGACGAAGCGCGTCTTGATCGGCAGCTTGGCGGCGGCGAGCGTCAACGCTTCGCGCGCCAGCGTCACCGGCACGCCGTCGAGCTCGAACATGATGCGTCCGGGCGCCACGCGGGCGGCCCAAAACTCGATGCCGCCCTTGCCCTTGCCCATCCGGACCTCGGTCGGCTTCTTCGTCACCGGCACGTCGGGGAACACGCGGATCCAAACGCGCCCGGCGCGCTTCATGTGACGCGTCATCGCCCGGCGGGCCGCCTCGATCTGGCGAGCGGTGACACGCTCAGGCTCCATCGCCTTCAGGCCGAACTGGCCAAAGTTCAACTCAGCACCGCCCTTGGTGGCGCCGCTGATCCGACCCTTGAAGGTCTTGCGGAACTTCGTCTTCTTGGGTTGCAACATGCGATGACGCTTTCAGCCGTACGTTCTTGTTCTCAGGCCGCGTCGCGATCGCGGTCGCGACGGTGACGACGCTCCCCGCCACCGTGATCCTGCTCAGCGAGCTTGCGATCCTGGGCCATCGGATCGTGCTCGAGGATCTCGCCCTTGAAGATCCACACCTTGATGCCGCAGGTGCCATAAGCGGTGTGGGCGGTGGCAGTACCGTAATCCACGTCGGCGCGCAACGTATGCAACGGCACGCGACCCTCGCGGTACCATTCCAGGCGGGCGATCTCGGCACCGCCGAGACGGCCGGCGCAGTTGATGCGGATACCCTCGGCGCCGAGCCGCATCGCCGACTGCACGGCGCGCTTCATCGCGCGACGAAAGGCAACACGGCGCTCCAACTGCTGCGCGATCGAATCGGCGACCAGCGTGGCGTCCACCTCGGGCTTGCGCACCTCCAGGATGTTGATGACGACTTCGGAGTCGGTCATCTTCGCAACCTGCTTGCGGATCTTATCGATATCCGCACCCTTCTTGCCGATCACCACGCCAGGCCGCGCCGAGTGGATGGTCACGCGGCACTTCTTCAAAGGCCGCTCGATGATGATCTTCGAGACCGCAGCCTGCTTCAGCGTCTTCATCAGGGCCTCGCGGATCGCGATGTCCTCGTGAAGCAGGTCGGCATAGTGGTTTTTACCGGCGAACCAGCGCGAGTCCCAAGTCCGGTTTATGCCAAGCCGGAGGCCGACGGGATTGACCTTCTGTCCCATGATCGCTCCTCAGGCCGCCTTACGGGCCGGCTGCGCCGAAGCATCGACCGCGACCTCGCGGACGACGATCGTCAGATTGCTGAACGGCTTGCTGATCCGCCCCGCCCGTCCGCGGGCACGCGGACTGAAGCGCTTCATCACGATGCCCTTGCCGACATGCGCCTCCGCGACGACAAGATCGTCAACGTCCAGGTCGTGGTTGTTCTCGGCGTTGGAAATCGCACTCTGCAGCGTTTTGCGAACCTCGACGGCGATCCGTTTCTGCGAGAACTCGAGTTCTGCGAGCGCTCGCTCGACACGCTTGCCACGGATCAGCTGCGCCAGCAGATTCAATTTCTGTGGGCTGACGCGCAGCATGCAGCACACCGCCTTGGCCTCGTTCTCGGCCTGCGCGCGAGGAGTCTTCTCCTTGGACATCAGCCCCTCTTCGCTTTCTTGTCGGCGGCGTGGCCATGGAACGTCCGCGTCGGCGAAAACTCGCCGAGCTTATGGCCGATCATATCCTCGGTGATGTTCACCGGTATATGCTTGTGCCCATTGTAGACGCCGAACGTCAGGCCGACGAACTGCGGCAGGATGGTCGAACGCCGACTCCAGGTCTTGATCACCTCAGAGCGCTTCGCATTGCGCGCGTTCTCCGCCTTCTTCAGCATGTAACCGTCGATGAACGGCCCCTTCCAAATCGATCGGGTCATCGCGTTCAGCCCTTCTTGCTCTTGTGACGCGACGTCACGATGAAGCGGTCGGTGGACTTGTTGGAGCGGGTCTTCTTGCCCTTGGTCGGCTTGCCCCAGGGCGTGACGGGATGACGGCCACCCGAGGTGCGGCCCTCGCCACCGCCGTGGGGGTGGTCGACCGGGTTCATCGTCACGCCGCGATTGTGCGGGCGGCGACCAAGCCAGCGCGATCGGCCCGCCTTGCCGATCGAAGCGTTCATGTGGTCAGGGTTCGACACCGCGCCAACGGTACCGAAGCATTGTCCGTTCACCAGCCGTTGCTCGCCCGAGTTCAGGCGGACGATGACGTATCCCTGGTCACGCCCGACCACCTGGGCAAAGGTGCCGGCAGAACGCACCATCGCGCCGCCCTTGCCGATCTTCAGCTCGACGTTATGGACGATGGTGCCGACGGGCATGTTGGCGAGCGCCATCGCGTTCCCAGGCTTCACGTCGACCTGGCTGCCAGCAATCACCTCATCGCCGACGGAAAGACGCTGAGGCGCCAAGATGTACGACAGCTCGTCGTCGGCATAGCGGATCAGGGCGATGAAGGCGGAGCGATTCGGATCGTATTCCAAGCGCTCGACCTTGGCCGGCACGTTGAGCTTGCGCCGCTTGAAATCAACGATGCGATAGGCCTGCTTGTGGCCACCGCCGCGGAAGCGGACGGTGACACGGCCGGTGTTGTTGCGGCCACCAGCCGAGTTCAGGCCTTCGGTCAGCGTCTTGAGCGGTTTGCCCTTGTAGAGAGCCGAACGGTCGACGATGACGAGCTGGCGAAGGCTCGGCGTGACCGGGTTGAATGTCTTGAGTGCCATGAACTGAACCCTAGAGACCGGTGGTCACGTCGATGCGATCGCCTTCGGCGAGCGTGACAATGGCCTTCTTCACGTCGGACTGGCGGCCGCGGATACCGCGAAAGCTCTTCAGCTTGCCCTTGCGGATAAGGGTGTTGACCCCCGTCACCTTGACCTCGAACAAGCGCTCGATGGCAACCTTGATCTCCTCCTTCGTCGCATCCTTGCGCACGTCGAAGACGACCTTGTTCTGCTCACTCGCCATCGTCGCCTTCTCGGTGATCACCGGCGAGAGGATGACGTCGTAATGCTTGGCCTCGGCGGCCCTCCCCGCATTGGCTTTCGCGGCGTTCGACTTGCCAGCATTCATCGGAACCGCGCCTCCAGCGCGTCCACCGCGGCCCTGGTCAGGACCAGCTTCTCGCGGCGCAGTATGTCATAGACGTTGATGCCCTGGATCGGCAGCACATCGATGTTATGGATGTTGCGGGCGGCAAGCGCGAACGTCTCATTGGTCTGCGAACCATCGACGATCAGGGCGTTGGCCAGCCCGATCTTGCCGAAATTCTCGACAAGCACCTTGGTCTTGCCCTCTGCGAGCGACGCGTCGGCCCAGACGATCAAATCGCCACCTTTGGCCTTCGCGGACAGCGCGTGCTTCAGCGCCAGCGCACGAACCTTCTTCGGCAGATCGTGCGCGTGGTCGCGCGACACCGGACCGAAAGCCTTGCCGCCGCCGCGGAACTGCGGGGCGCGGGCCGACCCATGGCGAGCGCCGCCGGAACCCTTCTGCTTCACCATCTTCTTGCCGGTCCGGGCGATGTCGGCCCGAGCCTTTGACTGGTGAGTGCCTGCGCGGCGCTTGGCCAACTGGTAGCGGACCATCCGAGCGATCAAGTCACGGCGCGGCTCCAGGCCGAAGATCGCGTCATCGAGATCGATCGAAGCGCCTGCATCGCCGTTCTGATGCATGCTGTCGTGGGAGGTGATATCGAGCTTCATGACCCTCAAGCCTCCGCAGGCGGCTGCGCGCCAGCCTCGGTTGCACCGATGTCGGCCTGATCGGAGCGAACCTCGTCTTCATGAGCCGCGCCGTTCTTCTCCGCCTGCATTCGGAACCTGCCGGGCTGCGGCACGTCCTTCGGCAACACCTTCTTGACGGCGTCGCGAACGAAGATCCAGCCGCCGGCGGTACCGGGCACGGCACCCTCGACCAGGATCAAGCCGCGCTCGACATCGGTCTGCACGACGCGGAGGTTCAACGTGGTCACCCGATCGCAACCGAGATGGCCGGCCATCTTCTTGTTCTTGAACGTCTTACCAGGGTCCTGGCGACCACCGGTCGAGCCATGCGAACGGTGTGAGATCGACACGCCGTGCGAAGCGCGCAGGCCACCGAAGTTCCAGCGCTTCATCGGGCCGGCAAAACCCTTGCCGGTGGCCGTGCCGGTGACGTCGACGAACTGCCCAGTGATGAAGTGGTCGGCAGTGATTTCGGCGCCAACCGGAATCATCCCGTCCTCTGGAACGCGAAACTCAGCCAGCTTCATCTTCGGCTCGACATTGGCGATTGCGAAGTTGCCGCGCTGCGCCTTCGAGACGTTCTTCACCTTGGCCCGACCGATCCCGAGTTGCAGCGCCGTATAGCCGTTGAGGTCCACGGTGCGATGGCCGACGACTTGGCACCCTTCGAGTTTCAGCACGGTGACGGGCACATGCTCGCCAGCGTCCGTGAACACCCGCGTCATCCCGACTTTTTGTGCGATAACACCTGACCGCATATCTTCTTCACTCCCGGAGGCGCACGCGACCTTTCGGCCCGGCGTAGCTCCGCATTTCAATCCTAGAGCTTGATCTCGACATCGACGCCCGCAGCGAGATCGAGCTTCATCAAGGCGTCCACCGTCTGCGGGGTGGGGTCCACGATGTCGAGGACGCGCTTGTGCGTCCTGATCTCGAACTGCTCGCGCGACTTCTTATCGACGTGGGGCGAGCGGTTCACCGTGAACTTCTCGATCTTCGTCGGCAGTGGGATGGGGCCGCGAACCTGCGCCCCCGTCCTGCGCGCCGTCGAGACGATCTCCTTCGTCGACGTATCAAGGACACGATGGTCGAACGCCTTGAGCCGAATCCGGATATTCTGGCCGTTCATTGTCTATTCTTTCCTGCTCGACCAGTCCGGCCGCGACGATCCAGCTCTACGCGGTAATCGCGGCGACAACGCCGGCGCCAACTGTGCGACCGCCCTCGCGAATGGCGAAGCGCAGCTTCTCCTCCATCGCGATCGGGACGATCAGCTCGACGTCCATCGTCACGCTATCGCCCGGCATCACCATCTCCGTGCCCTCGGGCAGGGTGCATACACCAGTCACGTCCGTGGTGCGGAAGTAGAACTGCGGGCGATAATTGGTGAAGAACGGCGTATGGCGACCGCCCTCGTCCTTGGTGAGGATGTAGGCCTCAGCCTTGAACTTGGTGTGCGGCTTTACGGTGCCGGGCTTGCACAGCACCTGACCGCGCTCAACATCTTCGCGCTTGGTGCCGCGCAGCAGAGCGCCGATGTTATCACCGGCCTGACCCTGGTCGAGCAGTTTGCGAAACATCTCGACACCGGTGACGGTGGTCTTGACGGTCGGGCGCAGACCGACGATCTCGATCTCCTCACCGACCTTGACCACACCCCGTTCGACGCGGCCGGTGACCACGGTGCCGCGTCCCGAGATCGAGAACACGTCCTCGACCGGCATCAGGAACGGCTGATCGATCGGACGTTCCGGCTGCGGGATGTAGGAGTCCACCGTTTCCATCAGCTTGAGGATGGCGTCGTGACCGATCTCCGGCTGCTTGGACTCCAGCGCGCAAAGCGCCGAACCCTTGGTGATCGGGATGTCATCGCCGGGGAACTCGTACTTGGAGAGCAATTCGCGAACCTCGAGTTCCACAAGCTCCAGCAGCTCCTCGTCATCGACCATGTCGACCTTGTTCATGAACACGACCAGCGCCGGCACGCTTATTTTTTTTTTGATAAGGATATGATCGAGTTTTTGAGTCTTTGGGGCGTCGGCAGCGGAAACGACGAGGATCGCACCGTCCATCTGCGCGGCGCCGGTGATCATGTTCTTCACATAGTCCGCGTGGCCGGGGCAGTCGACGTGGGCATAGTGCCGGTTCTTGGTCTCGTATTCGACGTGCGCCGTCGAGATCGTGATGCCGCGCGCCTTCTCCTCAGGCGCCTTGTCAATCTGGTCGTAGGCAGTGTAGGTGGCGCCGCCCGACTCGGCGAGCACTTTGGTAATCGCCGCAGTCAGCGATGTCTTGCCGTGATCGACGTGGCCGATCGTGCCGATATTGCAATGCGGCTTGTTGCGGGAAAACTTCTCTTTACCCATCGGAGGGCTCCTTCAAATCGGGTGTCGGGTTGCTTGATGCGAAGTGGCTCAGGCCGGCCTACGCGTACTTGGCCTGGACCTTGGCCGCCTCGCTCGCCGGCACCTGCTCGTAATGGTCGAACTGCATCGTGTAGTTGGCGCGCCCTTGGGTGCCGGAGCGCAGGTCGTTAACGTAGCCGAACATGTTGGCGAGCGGCACCATCGCGTTGATGACGGCCGCGTTGCCCCGCATATCCTGCCCCTGCACCTGACCGCGACGGGAAAGCAGGTCACCCATCACGAAGCCCGTATAGTCCTCCGGCGTCGTCACCTCGACCTTCATCACCGGCTCGAGCAAGACGGAACCACCCTCCTTTAGCGCCTCGCGGAACGCCGCGCGCGACGCGATTTCGAAGGCGAGGACCGACGAATCCACGTCGTGGAAGGCGCCGTCGATCAGCGTCGCCTTGACATCGACAACGGGGAAGCCGGCGAGGATGCCGGAACCCATCACCGAGTTGATGCCCTTCTCGACACCGGGCACATACTCCTTCGGCACCGCACCGCCGATCACCTTCGACTCGAAGGCGGAACCTGCGCCCGGCTCGTTCGGCTCGAAGACGATCTTCACGCGAGCGAACTGGCCGGTGCCGCCGGTCTGTTTCTTGTGAGTGTAGTCCTTCTCGATCCGCTTGGTCAGCTTCTCGCGATAGGCGACCTGCGGCGCGCCGATGTTGGCATCGACCTTGTAGGTGCGCCTCAAGATATCGACCTTGATGTCGAGATGCAGTTCGCCCATCCCCTTCAGAATGGTCTGGCCGGATTCCTGGTCGGTGGAGACGCGGAAGGAAGGGTCTTCAGCCGCAAGCTTCTGCAGCGCGATACCGAGCTTCTCCTGGTCCGCCTTGGACTTCGGTTCGATGGCAATCTCGATGACCGGCTCTGGGAACTCCATTCGCTCCAGAATGACAGGCTTGCCGACGTCGCACAGCGTATCGCCGGTGCGGGTGTCTTTCAGCCCGGCCAGCGCGACGATGTCACCGGCATAGGCCTCCTTGATGTCCTCGCGGTTGTTGGCATGCATCAGCAGCATGCGCCCGATGCGCTCGCGCTTCTCCTTAGTCGAATTCATCACTCCCGTCCCCGACTCGATGTGGCCGGAATAGACGCGTGCGAACGTAATGGTGCCGACGAAGGGGTCGTCCATGATCTTGAAGGCGAGCATGGAGAACGGCTCGGCATCGTCGGCGTGGCGCAGGATTTCCGCTCCCGAGGTCACGTCAATGCCCTTGATCGCCTCGACGTCCAGCGGCGAAGGGAGATAGGCGACGACGGCGTCGAGCAAAGGCTGCACGCCCTTGTTCTTAAACGCCGAGCCGCACAGGATCGGGATGAAGGAGATGTCGCGCACGGCCTTGCGGATCAGACGCTGAAGCGTCTCGACGTCCGGCTCGACGCCGTCGAAGAACGCCGTCATCACGTCGTCGTCGAGTTCGACCGCTGCCTCGACGAGCGTAGCGCGCGCCTCTTCGGCGCGCTCCTTGAGGTGAGCGGGGATCTCCTCGTCGTGGTACTTGGCGCCAAGCGCCTCGTCCTCCCACACGACCGCCTTCATGCGAACGAGGTCGATGATGCCCTTGAAGTCGGATTCCGAGCCGATCGGCAGCTGAATGCACACGGGCTTGCCGCCGACCTTCGTCCTGATCTCCTCGACGCAACGGTCAAAGTCGGCGCCGATCTTGTCCATCTTGTTGACGAAGACGACGCGTGGCACGCTGTACTTGTCGGCTTGGCGCCACACGGTCTCGGTCTGCGGCTCCACGCCTTGGTTGCCATCGAGCACGCACACAGCGCCATCGAGAACGCGCAGAGATCGCTCCACCTCGATGGTGAAGTCGACGTGGCCGGGCGTGTCAATGATGTTCAAGCGCTTGCCGAGCCACTGCGTGGTGGTCGCAGCCGACGTGATGGTGATGCCGCGCTCCTGCTCCTGCTCCATCCAGTCCATGGTCGCGGCGCCATCGTGCACCTCGCCGATCTTGTGGCTCTTGCCAGAATAGAACAAGATCCGCTCGGTGGTCGTGGTCTTGCCGGCGTCGATGTGGGCCATGATGCCGAAGTTACGGTAGTCTTCGATTTTGTGGGTGCGGGCCATCGGGCTCAATCCTAATGCGTGGGGACGCCTGGGCGATTACCAGCGATAGTGCGAGAAGGCGCGGTTGGCTTCCGCCATCCGATGGGTGTCTTCACGCTTCTTGACCGCGTTGCCACGGTTGTTGGCTGCATCGAGCAGTTCGGCCGAGAGGCGATCGATCATCGTCTTGTCGTTGCGACCGCGAGCCGCCGTGATCAGCCAGCGAATGGCCAGAGCCTGCCGACGCTCAAGACGGACCTCGACCGGAACCTGGTAGGTGGCGCCGCCGACGCGCCGCGAACGCACCTCGATCGCGGGCGCGACGTTCTCCAACGCCTGCTTAAACACCGGCAGCGGTTCCTGCCGAGTGCGCTGCTCGATGATCTCCATCGCGCCGTAGACGATCGATTCAGCTACTGACTTCTTGCCGTCATACATGATGGAATTCATAAACTTGGTCACGATCACGTCGTGGAACTTGGCGTCTGGGATGATCTCGCGCTTCTCGGCGCTATGGCGGCGGGACATGGGGCCTCTCGGAAAACTGGCGTGTGACGTCGCGGGAGCGGAAGCGCTTACTTCGGCCGCTTGGCGCCGTACTTGGAGCGACGCTGCTTGCGGTTCTTGACGCCCTGCGTATCCAGTACGCCGCGCAGGATGTGGTAGCGAACGCCCGGCAGGTCCTTGACGCGTCCCCCTCGAATCATCACCACCGAGTGTTCCTGCAAATTATGGCCCTCACCAGGGATATAGCCGATCACCTCGAAGCCGTTCGTCAGGCGCACCTTGGCGACCTTGCGCATCGCCGAGTTCGGCTTCTTCGGCGTTGTCGTATAGACGCGGGTGCACACGCCGCGCTTCTGCGGGCAGGACTGCAGGTGACGCGCCTTCGACGCGTAGGTACTCGCCACGCGGGGCTTGCGGATGAGCTGGCTGATCGTCGGCATCGTGCTTTCTAGGACCCTAGCTGACTTTCGGCCGCCGCCTCACGGCGACGAACGTATTCGAGGCGACCGGAACGCGAACGGTCAGCGCCATCGGCCGCGGAGGCTCTTGGCACTGTCGCTGAGGCAGAGGATCCCGAGGTCGCCCGGGATCATGCATTCCGTGGTCCGGCTCGCCGGACGAGAACAACTCAGTCGCTGGTACCGACAGCGTCTAGTCTTCCAGACATCCCAGGACTCGGCGCCCGAGGAAAAGGAATGATCTACGGCCTGTCGAAAGTTCGCCCTACCTATGCGGCTCGGCGCGGGGCGTCAACCGTTTTCCCGCAGGTCGACCGTGTGGCGTCCGGATCCGACGCCGTCGACGCGGCACCGGATCCGGACGCGTTCACTCGCCGTAGGAGCAATGGCACGTGCGGCTCAGGCGGCGATACACGGTCCTCGGAACCTGCTCGGTGCGCACGACGGTGCGGTAGCGCATCACCGGCACCTCGACACGGGTGCGGATCGGACGCAGCGTCGTCACGGGCACCAGGCGCGTACGCTCGATCGTCCGGGTACCGCGCACCGGCACGGTGAACACCCGCGTCACCGGACGGAACACCGTGCGTCGAACCAGGATCGAGCGCGAAGCATAGCCCGGCGCGTAGCCGACCTCGACGGGCTGCGGGCCGTAGTTGCCGGCGGGATAGGCACCCTCGCGGTAACCAGCCCCGTAGCCTCCCAAGCCTGCAAGCCCAAGACCGGCCCCGAGTAGGCCAGTCCCGGTCCCGAGCGCACCTGCCGCCAGGCCGGTACCCAAGCCCATCTCGGGTCCGGCAGCTCCATATCCGCCATCATAGCCGCCGCCGTAACCCGGAGCATATCCGCCGACGCCGTAACCCAAGCCTGTGCTGTAGCCGCCAAGCCCGCCGCGGCCGGGACCATTGTAACCCTCCCCGCCGTAGCCGCCGTAGCCCGGCCCATAATAGCCGCCGGCGGTGGCCGGTGCAGCGAGGACTGAGGCCCCGAGCAGCGCTGCGGCGACCCGCATCGAAATGAAACGCATGTGAACTGACTCCCGGAGGATTGAACGACGGCCGCGCACCCCGCGCAGCACGCTTCGTCCCGGATCGGGACGCGAGCGCGCGGCCTGACGAAGAGGCTGCAAGCGGTGGTCCGGGCGTGCATGCGCCATCCCCGAACGAAAAAGGCCCGCGTCGCCGTGGACCCTCCCTGATCGTATGTTTGGCAGTCGCGGCTATTCCGCCGCAGGCGGCAGAGCCGGCACATCGACCGGCTGCGCGTGCCGATCAGCGTTGGCCGCGATGATCATCTCGTCGCGCGACGAGGCGATCTTGCGCAACTTTGCCATCGCCGCGCCGGTGCCAGCGGGGATCAGGCGACCGACGATGACGTTTTCCTTCAGCCCCTCGAGCGTGTCCGCCTTGCCGTTGACCGCCGCCTCGGTGAGGACGCGGGTGGTCTCCTGGAATGACGCGGCCGAGATGAACGACCGGGTCTGCAGCGACGCCTTGGTGATGCCGAGCAACACCGGCGTGCCGACGGCGATCTTGCCGCCATTCGCCACCACGCGGGCATTCTCCTGGTCAAGTTCCATCAGGTCGACCTGCTCGCCCGAGAGGAACTCGGTGTCGCCGGGCTCCGTGATGTCGACCTTCTGCAGCATTTGGCGGACGATCACCTCGATGTGCTTGTCGTTGATCATCACGCCCTGCAGCCGGTAGACTTCCTGGATCTCGTTGACGAGATAGGCGGCAAGTTCCTCCACCCCCTTGATCGCCAGGATATCGTGCGGCGCAGGGTTGCCATCGACGATGTAGTCGCCCTTCTCCACGACATCGCCGTCCTGGAGATGGATGTGCTTGCCTTTCGGGATCAAGTATTCCGCCGGTTCCAGCGGCAAGCCGCTGTCATTGGCAGGTGCATCGGCGTGCGGCACGATCGCAAGCCGCGTCTTGTTCTTGTAATCCTTGCCGAACTGCACCGTGCCGGAAATCTCCGCGATGATCGCGTGATCCTTGGGCCGGCGCGCCTCGAACAGCTCGGCGACGCGCGGCAGGCCGCCCGTGATGTCGCGGGTCTTCGCCGAGTCCATCGAAACGCGGGCGATGATGTCGCCAGCCTGCACCTTACCGCCCGGCTCGATCGAGATGATCGAGTCGACCGGCAGGGTATAGCGAGCTTCGCCGCCACGCTGCAGCTTGAGGATCTTGCCGTCAGCTCCCTTGATGACCATGCATGGCTTGAGAGTCGCCGAACGCTGATTAAGGCGCCAGTCGGTGACCATGCGCTTCGTGATGCCGGTCGCCTCGTCGACCGTCTCCGATATCGACTGGCCCTCAACGAGGTCCTCGTAATCGACCTTGCCGTCGACCTCGGTAAGGATGGGACGGGAGTAGGCGTCCCATTCCGCCATGCGCTGACCGCGCTTCACCTTGTCCCCATCGTCCACCTTGAGACGGGCACCGTACTGCACGCGGTGCACGGCGCGCTCCTCGCCGGCCGACCCTTCGACGACGATCGCGACGTTGCGTGCCATCACCATCAGGTCGCCTTCACCGTTGCGAGCGACATGGCGGTTGCGAATCCTCACCGTGCCATCGAAGGACGACTCGATGAAGGACGAGTCGACCACCTGCGCCGCGCCGCCGATGTGGAAGGTACGCATGGTGAGCTGCGTGCCAGGCTCGCCGATCGATTGCGCCGCGATGACGCCGACCGCTTCGCCCATGTTGACCGGCGTGCCGCGGGCGAGGTCGCGTCCGTAGCACTTGCCGCAGACGCCGTTCTTCGCCTCGCAGGTCAGAACGGAGCGGATCTTTACCTCCTGGATGCCGGCGGCGTTGATCTTCTCCATGTGCGTCTCTTCGAGCATCGTGCCGGCCGGCACGACGACCTTGCCCTCGGAGTCGACCATATCCTCGACGATGGTGCGGCCGAGGATGCGCGATGCCAGTGAGGCGACGATGGTGCCGGCGTCGATGATGGCGCGCATCTTGATGCCGCGCTGCGTGCCGCAGTCCGTCATCGAGATGATCGCATCCTGCGCGACGTCAACGAGACGACGCGTCAGGTAGCCGGAGTTCGCCGTCTTCAGGGCGGTGTCGGCCAGACCCTTGCGGGCGCCGTGCGTCGAGTTGAAGTACTCGAGGACGGTCAGGCCTTCCTTGAAGTTCGAGATGATCGGCGTTTCGATGATCTCGCCGGACGGCTTCGCCATCAGGCCGCGCATGGCGGCGAGCTGCTTCATCTGCGTCGGCGAACCACGCGCTCCCGAGTGGCTCATCATGTAGATCGAGTTGATCGGCTTGTCGCGCCCGCCGTCATCCTTCTGCACCGACGAGATACGGATCATCATTTCCTCGGCGAGCTTGTCGGAGCACTTCGCCCAGGCATCGACGACCTTGTTGTACTTCTCGCCCTGAGTGATCAGGCCGTCGTTATACTGCTGCTCGTATTCCTTCGCGAGCGCGGTGGTCGTCTCGATGATCTTCGGCTTGGTCTCGGGCACCACCATGTCGTCCTTGCCGAACGAGATGCCGGCCTTGAACGCCTCGCGGAATCCCAGCGCCATGATGCGATCGCAGAAGATCACGGTCTCCTTCTGACCGCACTGCCGGTAGACGATGTCGATCATCCCCGAGATTTCCTTCTTCGTCATCAGCCTGTTGGCGACGTCGAAGGGAATTTTGGGATGCCTGGGCAGAAGCTTGCCGAGGATGAGGCGGCCGGGGGTCGTGTCGAAGATCTTCGACACGCGCTGGCCGTTCTCGTCGTAGGTCCAGGCGCGACCCTTGATCTTGGTATGCAGCGTCACCCGCTTGGCGGCCAGTGCGTGCTCGATCTCGCCCATATCGGCGAAAACGCCGCCGGACGCCGGCTCGCTCTTGGTGGCCGGCTTGTACTGGCCGGGCTCACCGTCGCGCATCAGCGACACGTAATACAGGCCCAGCACGATGTCCTGCGAAGGCACGATGATCGGCTGGCCGTTCGCCGGGTGCAGGATGTTGTTCGTCGACATCATCAGCACGCGGGCTTCGAGCTGCGCCTCCAGCGACAGCGGCACGTGCACAGCCATCTGGTCGCCGTCGAAGTCGGCGTTGAAGGCGGCGCAGACGAGCGGATGAAGCTGGATCGCCTTGCCCTCGATCAGCTTCGGCTCGAAAGCCTGGATGCCGAGCCGGTGCAGGGTCGGGGCGCGGTTGAGCATCACCGGATGTTCGCGGATCACCTCGTCGAGGATATCCCAAACCTCGGGCTTCTCCTTCTCGACGAGCTTCTTCGCCTGCTTCACGGTCGCCGAGAAACCTTTGGCATCGAGCCGCGAGTAGATGAACGGCTTGAACAGCTCCAGCGCCATCTTCTTGGGCAAACCGCACTGGTGCAACTTCAGCTCGGGGCCGACGACGATGACCGAACGGCCGGAATAGTCGACGCGCTTGCCGAGAAGGTTCTGCCGGAAGCGGCCCTGCTTGCCCTTCAGCATGTCGGCCAACGATTTCAGCGGGCGCTTGTTGGCGCCGGTGATGACGCGACCGCGGCGGCCGTTGTCGAACAGAGCGTCCACAGCCTCCTGCAGCATCCGCTTCTCGTTGCGGATGATGATGTCGGGCGCGCGCAGGTCAATCAGGCGCTTCAACCGGTTGTTGCGGTTGATGACGCGGCGGTACAGGTCATTAAGATCGGAGGTGGCGAAGCGGCCGCCGTCCAGGGGGACGAGCGGGCGCAGGTCCGGCGGGATCACCGGAACCTCGGTCAGGATCATCCACTCCGGCTTGTTACCCGAGTGCATGAAGGCCTCGATGATCTTCAGGCGCTTGGCGAGCTTCTTAGGCTTCAGCTCGGTCGTCGCCTCGGCGATCTCGACCTTGAGGCGCTCCGCGATGCCCTGGAGGTCCATCGACTTCAGGATCTCGCGGATCGCTTCGGCGCCGATCATCGCGGTAAAAGAATCCTGGCCGTACTCGTCCTGGGCGCGGAGGTAATCCTCCTCGTTGAGAAGCTGGCGCTCCTTCATCGGGGTCAGGCCGGCGTCGAGGACGATGTAGGATTCAAAATACAGGATGCGCTCGAGGTCCTTGAGCGTCATGTCGAGCAGCAGGCCGATGCGGGAAGGCAGCGACTTCAGGAACCAGATGTGCGCGACGGGGGCGGCAAGCTCGATGTGGCCCATGCGCTCGCGGCGCACGCGGCTCAGCGTCACCTCGACGCCGCACTTCTCGCAGATGACGCCCTTGTATTTCATCCGCTTGTACTTGCCGCACAGGCACTCGTAATCCTTGATCGGTCCAAAGATGCGCGCACAGAAGAGGCCATCGCGCTCGGGCTTGAAGGTGCGGTAGTTGATCGTCTCGGGCTTCTTGATCTCGCCGAAGGACCAGGACCGGATCTTCTCCGGCGAAGCGATCGAGATCTGGATCTGATCGAAAGCCTGCGGCTGCACGACCGGATTGAAGAGATTCATCACCTCTTGATTCATCGAATTCTCCGGTTGCGCGCTTCGCTCCCCGCGGGCGGGCGGGGTGGAGCGCTCATCTGTTTATCAAAACGGCACGTTTCAAAACGGCATCGTGCCGCGCGAAAAGGTGTCTCGCGCGGCCTGCTGGAAAGGCTATTCGGCAGCTTCCACCGCTGGCGGCAGTTCTTCCACCTTGGGGGTGTTGTTCAACTCGACGTTGAGACCAAGCGAACGCATCTCCTTGACGAGCACGTTGAAGCTCTCGGGGATGCCGGACTCAAAGGCGTCATCGCCACGAACGATCGACTCGTAGACCTTGGTGCGGCCGGCAACGTCGTCGGACTTCACCGTCAGCATCTCCTGCAGCGTGTAGGCCGCGCCGTAAGCTTCCAGCGCCCAAACCTCCATCTCGCCGAAGCGCTGACCGCCGAACTGCGCCTTGCCGCCCAACGGCTGCTGGGTGACGAGGGAGTATGGCCCAATCGATCGAGCATGGATCTTGTCGTCGACGAGGTGGTGGAGCTTCAGCATATATATGTAGCCCACCGTCACTTTGCGATCGAAGGCCTCGCCGGTGCGCCCGTCGTAGACCGTCGATTGGCCGGAGCCGTCGAGGCCGGCCTTCTCCAGCATCTGCACGATGTCCTTCTCGCGCGCGCCGTCGAAGACCGGCGTGGCAATCGGCACGCCGCGTCGCAGGTTCTGCGCCACCTCGACAACGGTCTCGTCGTCGAGGTCACGGATGCCATCGTCCGAGCCATAGACGTCGATGAGCGTCGAACGAATACCCTGCGTGTCTCGCCTGGCCTCGCCACCACCCCCTGCTTCGCCCCGGCTGAGCCCGGCATGCATGTAGGCGTTGACCGCCTCGTTGACCTGCCGGCCGAGACCGGCACAGGCCCAACCGAGATGCGTCTCGAGAATTTGGCCGACGTTCATGCGGCTCGGAACGCCGAGCGGATTCAGCACGATGTCGACCGAGGTGCCGTCAGCGAGGAAGGGCATGTCCTCGGACGGCACGATCTTCGACACCACGCCCTTGTTGCCGTGGCGGCCGGCCATCTTGTCGCCGGGCTGGATCTTGCGCTTCACCGCGACGAAAACCTTGACCATCTTCATCACGCCGGGCGGCAGCTCGTCACCGCGCTGCAGCTTCTCGACCTTGTCGAGGAAGCGGCTTTCCAGCCCCTTCTTCGCGTCGTCGTACTGCTTGCGCATGGCCTCGACCTCGGCCATCTGCGCGTCGTCGTCGAGGGCGAAGGTCCACCACTGCGAGCGGGGATATTCCTCCATCAACTCGCGTGACAGGATCTGGTCGCGCTTGAAGCCTTTCGGCCCAGCGATCGCCTTCTGTCCCATGCACAACTCGACGAGGCGCGTGTAGACGTTGCGGTCGAGGATCGCGAGCTCATCGTCACGATCCTTGGCGAGGCGCTCGATCTCTTCGCGCTCGATCGCCTGGGCGCGCTCGTCCTTGTCGACGCCGTGGCGGTTGAACACGCGCACTTCGACGATGGTGCCCTGGACGCCCGGCGGCACGCGCAGCGAGGTGTCACGGACGTCGGACGCCTTTTCGCCGAAGATGGCGCGGAGCAACTTCTCCTCGGGCGTCATCGGGCTTTCGCCCTTCGGCGTGATCTTGCCGCACAAGATGTCGCCAGCCTGCACCTCGGCGCCGATGTAGACGATGCCCGCCTCGTCGAGGTTCTTCAGCGCCTCCTCCGAGACGTTCGGGATGTCGCGGGTGATCTCCTCGGGCCCGAGCTTGGTATCGCGGGCCATCACCTCGAACTCGTCGATGTGGATCGAGGTGAAGACGTCGTCCTTGACGATGCGCTCATTGAGGAGGATCGAGTCCTCGAAGTTGTAGCCGTTCCACGGCATGAAGGCGACGAGCACGTTGCGGCCGAGCGCGAGATCGCCAAGCTCGGTCGAGGGCCCGTCGGCGAGGATGTCGCCCTTGCCAACCACGTCGCCGACGCGCACCAGCGGCTTCTGGTTGACGCAGGTCGACTGGTTGGAGCGCTGGAACTTCATCAGCCGGTAGATGTCGACGCCCGGCCGCCCGGCGGAGGTGTCCTCCGTCGCGCGTACCACGATGCGGGTGGCGTCGATCTGATCGACCACGCCGCCACGCCGCGCCGCGATGGCAGCGCCGGAGTCGCGCGCCACCACCGATTCCATGCCGGTGCCGACGAGCGGCGCGTCGGCGCGCACCAGCGGCACGGCTTGGCGCTGCATGTTCGAGCCCATCAGGGCGCGGTTGGCGTCGTCGTTCTCGAGGAATGGGATCAGCGCCGCCGCCACCGAGACGAGTTGCTTGGGGCTGACGTCCATGTAGTCGACGCGGTCGCGCGGCACCATCATCACATCGCCGGAGTGCCGGCAGACGATCAGGTCCTCGGTCAGGTTGTACTCGCCGTCCATCGGCGCGTCGGCTTGGGCGACGTAGTACTTCGACTCCTCCATCGCGGAAAGGTACTGCACGTCGAGTGACACCTGTCCGTCGCGCACCTTGCGGTATGGGCTCTCGATGAAGCCGTACTTGTTGACCCGCGCGAAGGTGGCGAGCGAGTTGATGAGTCCGATGTTCGGCCCCTCCGGCGTCTCGATTGGGCAGATGCGGCCGTAGTGCGTCGGGTGCACGTCGCGCACCTCGAAGCCGGCGCGCTCGCGGGTCAGGCCGCCGGGCCCGAGCGCCGACAAGCGACGCTTATGCGTGATCTCGCTGAGCGGGTTGGTCTGGTCCATGAACTGCGACAGCTGCGACGAGCCGAAGAACTCGCGCACCGCGGCGGCCGCGGGCTTGGCGTTGATCAGGTCCTGCGGCATCACCGTGTCGATGTCGACTTGGCTCATCCGCTCCTTGATGGCGCGTTCCATGCGCAGCAGTCCCAGCCGATACTGGTTCTCCATCAATTCGCCGACCGAGCGCACTCGACGATTGCCGAGATGGTCGATGTCGTCGATCTCGCCGCGGCCGTCGCGCAGGTCGACGAGTGCCCGCACCACGGCGAGAATGTCCTCCTTGCGCAACGCGCGCTGCGTGTCGGGCGCATCGAGGTCCATGCGCATGTTCATCTTGACGCGACCGACCGCGGAAAGGTCGTAGCGCTCGGGATCGAAGAACAGCGACACGAACATCTTCTCGGCCGTGTCGAGCGTCGGCGGCTCGCCCGGACGCATCACCCGGTAGATGTCGAATAGGGCCTCCTCGCGCGCGTGGTTCTTGTCGACAGCGAGGGTGTTGCGAATGTAGGGGCCGATGTTGATGTGATCGATGTCGAGCAGCGGCAGTTCATTGAAGCCGGCGTCGATCAGCAACTGCAAGGATTTCGCCGTGATCTCGTCGCCGGCCTCGGCGAAAATTTCGCCGGTCTGCGGGTTGTAGAGGTCGGTGGCGTTGTACTGGCCGTGCAATTCGTCGTCGGCGGCGCGCAGGAACTTGACTCCGCGCTCGTCCAGCTGGCGGATCGAGCGGACCGTGAGCTTCTTGCCAGCCTCGACGACCACTTCGCCTGAGTCGGCGTCGACGAGGTCGGCCGACACCTTCATCCCCTTCATCCGCTCGCCGCCGAAGGGGAAGCGCCAGCCCGCCTTGTCTCGGGTGTAGGTGATCGTGTCGTAAAAGGTCGAGAGGATCTCCTCGCCGTCCATGCCAAGGGCGTAGAGCAGAGACGTCGCCGGGATCTTCCGGCGCCGGTCGATGCGGGCGTAGACGATGTCCTTGGCGTCGAACTCGATGTCGAGCCACGAGCCGCGGTACGGGATGATGCGGGCGGCGAACAGGAGCTTGCCCGACGAGTGGCTCTTGCCCTTGTCGTGGTCGAAGAAGACGCCCGGCGAACGGTGCATCTGCGAGACGATCACGCGCTCGGTGCCGTTGACGATGAAGGTGCCGTTCATCGTCATGAACGGCATGTCGCCCATGTAGACGTCCTGCTCCTTGATGTCCTTGACGGACTTAGCGCCGGTGTCTGGATCGATGTCGAACACGATGAGGCGCAGCGTCACCTTCAGCGGCGCGGCGTAGGTCATGCCGCGCTGACGACATTCGTCGACGTCATACTTCGGCGGCTCGAATTCGTACTTGACAAACTCGAGGAGTGAGGCGCCGGCGAAGTCGGAGATCGGGAAGACGGAGCGGAAGACGGACTGCAGCCCCTCGTCAGGCCGCCCGCCCTCGGCCACGTCGACCAGCAGGAACTGGTCATAGGAAGCCTTCTGCACCTCGATGAGGTTCGGCATCTCCGCGATCTCGCCGATGTGCCCGAAGACCTTGCGAACACGCTTGCGGGTCGAAAACGTGCGCGCTTGAACCTGGGCCATGCATGCTCCTCACTGATGTACGAGCGGCGATCCCGGACCGGGTGCCGCGCGCCCCCTCCACGGGGACGCGGAACGCGGCATCGAAGCTCCTCGGATGAGGACGTCTTCGACGAGTCCACCCGGGCACTTGTCGGCGTCCGGGTGAAAGCCGCCGCGTCATGACGCAGCGACAGCAGGCGCCGCGCAGGCGCCCGCGGTGTTACTTGACCTCGACTTTGGCGCCGGCCTTCTCGAGCTGCGCCTTGAGCTTGGCGGCGTCGTCCTTCGAGACGGCTTCCTTGACGGGCTTCGGCGCCGCCTCGACGAGATCCTTGGCCTCCTTGAGGCCGAGGCCGGTGATGGCGCGGACCTCCTTGATCACCTCGATCTTCTTGTCGCCGATGGCGGCCAGGATCACGGTAAACTCGGTCTGCTCTTCGACCGGAGCGGCGGCAGCGCCACCGGCGGCCGGACCAGCCGCCACGGCGACAGCCGCGGCGGCCGAGACGCCCCATTTCTCTTCGAGCATCTTGGCGAGGTCGGCGGCTTCCAGCACGGTCAGGCTGGACAGGTCTTCAACGATCTTTTCGAGATTGGCCACGGGTACTGGTCCTTCAGGTTCGGTTCGATGTCGTGTCGTTCAAGCAAGGCCGACGATGGCGCTCAGGCCGCCTCTGCCTTGTCCTTCTCCGCATAGGCGTTGAGGACGCGGGCGAGTTTGGCAGCGGGCGCGGTGGTGAGCTGCGCCAGCTTGGTGGCGGGCGCCTGGACGAGGCCGACGATCTTCGCGCGAAGTTCGTCGAGGCTCGGCATGGTCGCCAGCGCACGCACGGAGTTGGGATCGAGTGCAGTCGTACCCATCGCGCCGCCGAGGATCACGAGCTTGTCGTTGTCCTTGGCGAAGGCGACCGCGGCCTTGGGGGCCGCGACCGGATCGCTGGAGTAGGCGATCAGGGTCTGGCCGGTCATCAGACCGGCGAGCGACGCGCTCGGCGTGCCATCGAGAGCAATCTTGACGAGACGGTTCTTGGCGACCTGAACCTTGGCGCCAGCCTCGCGCATCTGCTTGCGCAGGCGCTGCATCTGGGCAACGGTCAGGCCGGCGTAGTGGGCCACCACCACCACCGACGAGGTCGTGAAGACCTCGTTGAGGGCGGCGACAGCCTCCTTCTTCTCCGCTCTGTCCACAGTGCGTCTCCTGGAGAGCTACACTCCCCTTGAGCGGACCCGGGAAAGGCCCGCCGGTTTGCTGAAGCCACCCGAAGCTTGGCTGCCCCCGGTGGAACGCTACCTGTCCCCGGCCCGGCGAACCGCCGTCCCGGCAGAGGGATCGAACCAAATGCGGGGGCCGGACGCCTTGCGGCGGCGACCCCCAATCGGACCTTCCCCGTCTATGCTGGCTTCCCGTGGCAGAGGCCGCTACCGGCACCTGCGATGGGCAATTAAGGATGCGCGCAGGACCCCTGCCGCATCCACCCGCAGTCTAGGACAGGACATGGCCGGTCGGGATTAGGACGACTGTCCTCATCCGCCGGCCACTACGTCCCGCTACGCCGGCCTTCGATACGGTAGAAACGTGAGGGACACACCCTCCGTGATCGCACCGCGCCGAATGCTGAAACGCAACGAGAAATCTCATGTGAGTTTATCGGGACGGCCCTTGGCCACGCCCGAAAGGCATAACTAGCCGTAAAAAAAGCTCTTGCCAAGAGCTGATTTTTCGTCTCGGCCTTTGTCCGACCGTCCCCTGGGGAGAAATAGCCGAAGACGGGTCAGGCGGACGAGCCGGTCGCGACCGTCGAGGGATCGACCTTCACGCCGGGCCCCATCGTCGAGGAGATGGCGACACGCTGGATGTAGGTGCCTTTGGCTCCGGCCGGCTTGGCGCGCGCGACGGCGTCGACGAAGGCGGCGATGTTCTCGACGAGCTTGCCCTCTTCGAACGACACTTTGCCGACGCTGCCCTGGATGATGCCCGCCTTCTCGACGCGGAACTCAACGGCGCCGCCCTTGGAGGCGGCGACAGCGCCCTTCACGTCCATCGTGACCGTGCCGACCTTGGGGTTCGGCATCAGGCCGCGCGGACCGAGCACCTTGCCGAGGCGGCCGACGAGCGGCATCATGTCTGGCGTGGCCACGCAGCGATCGAAGTCGATCGTTCCGCCCTGCACGCTCTGCACGAGGTCCTCGGCGCCGACGATGTCGGCCCCTGCGGCGCGGGCCTCATCGGCCTTGGCACCGCGAGCGAAGACGGCGACGCGCAGCGTGCGGCCGGTGCCGTTTGGCAGGTTGACCACGCCGCGCACCATCTGGTCGGCGTGCTTGGGATCGACGCCGAGGTTCATCGCGATCTCGATCGTCTCGTCGAACTTCGCGGTCGCCCGCTCCTTCACGAGCTTCACTGCCTCGCCGATGGCGTAGAGCTTGATGCGGTCGATGCCTTCGCGCGACTTGGCGATGCGCTTGCCGATGTGTGCCATGTTACGCCACCACCTCGAGACCCATGGAGCGGGCGGAGCCCTCGATCATCGCGCTCGCCGCCTCGACGGTGGCGCAGTTGAGATCCGGCATCTTCTTCTGCGCGATTTCGGCGATCTGCGCCTTGGTGATCTTGCCGACGAACTGCCCCTTGCCAACGGTCGCCGAGCCCGACTTCACGCCCGACGCCTGCTTGAGGAAATAGGTGACCGGCGGCTGCTTCATCTCGAAGGTGAAGGAGCGGTCCTGGTAGGCGGTGATGACGACGGGGATCGGTGTCCCCTTCTCCATCTGCTGCGTGCGCGCGTTGAACGCCTTGCAGAACTCCATGATGTTCAGGCCGCGCTGGCCAAGCGCGGGACCGATCGGCGGCGAGGGGTTCGCCGATCCCGCCGGCACCTGCAACTTGATGTATCCCGTGACTTTCTTCGCCATATCCTACCTCTGCGAAACGTGGTGCGACGCCGGCTCGCCTGCCACGGTTGAGGACCTGAGGCCCTTTGGACCCGCCGCGAGCGACGGGCGCCGGTGCTGAGAACGGTCGCTAGACCACCTTCTCGACCTGGGTGTACTCGAGCTCGACGGGCGTGGCGCGGCCGAAGATCGACACCGCCACCTTGACCCGCGAGCGGCTTTCGTCGACCTCCTCGATCGTGCCGTTGAACGAGGCGAACGGGCCGTCGGCGACGCGGACGTTCTCGCCGATCTCGAAGGTGATCGTCGCCTTCGGCCGCTCGACGCCGTCCGCCACCTGCCCCTTGATGCGCTCCGCCTCGTGGTCGGGGATCGGCACCGGCTTCTTGTCGGCGCCGAGGAAGCCCGTCACCTTCGGGGTGTTGCGGATCAGGTGGTAGAGGTCGTCCGACAGGTCGCACTTCACCAGGATGTAGCCAGGGAAGAACTTGCGCTCGGTCGAGACCTTGCGGCCCTTGCGGACCTCGGTGACATTCTCCGTCGGCACGAAGATGTCGTCGAACTTCTCCTCCAACCCGCGTTGCTGCGCCTGCTCGCGGATCGAGGCGGCGACCTTCTTCTCGAAGTTCGAATGGGCGTGGACGATGTACCAGCGCTTGTTCATGGGTGCGTCACAGGTGGGCAGGTGTCACGGGAGAAGCGGTCAGCCGGAGAAGCCGAGGATGAAATTGATGGCGAGGTGGATGACCTGATCCGTCACAGCGAGGAACAGGCTGGCGAGGATGCACATCAGCACGACCAGCACGGTGGTGATCGCCGTCTCCCGCCGGTTCGGCCAAGTGACCTTGTTCACCTCTGAGCGGACGTCCTGCAGGAAGGCGAGTGGATTGGCCATGTCCCGATCAGTCCCGGAGCCAACAAGCACCACCGCCACGGAGCATGGCCGGCGGAGCCGTCGGGGCTTCGCGAAAAGCAAGGTGGCGCGGGCCTGGAATGGTCCGCGCCACCGCATTCGGTCTAATTCGTTCCACGCCGCCGCGCAAGCCTCGTCGTCGAGGACCTCGGAGGGCAATAGACGCGATCAGCTGATCGCCGCCTCCGACTCGACCACGGCGTTCGATGCCACGATCAGGCCGACACCCGAGCCGCAGACGGTCGCGGCGGCCATCACCCACATGAAGCGCCCGTAGCCGGCGGCGTCGCCGAAGCCAAGCACCTGCACCGCCCAGGCTAGGCCAACGCAAACAGTGGCGAAGCCGACGAAGCGCAGAAGATCGCCGGCAGATTTCCCGTTTTCCATGATCGCGCATCCCCTCGCGTTGTTGGAGATAGAACATCGCGGATTGGGAAATCGTTCGTTGCCGAGACGCGCAAGATGCCTCGCGTTGCACGAATATCACAAACGCTTCGTTAACGGGCGGCTCAGGTCGTGCCGGAGCCGAGCGTCTTCTCCCGCAGGTCCTCTACCCACTACGGTTGAGTCTCGCCGACGGAGCGACAGACCGCCTTGCTGCCGCGGAAGGCGATCAGCGTGCTCTGCACCCGCGCGTTGAAGCGGCGCATCACGTCCTTCCGGGTGTCGAAGTCGACCGTGAAGGTCACGAGATCCTTGAACTTCGGTTCGGCGCGAAGCTTGCCGAGGATCGGCGCCTGCCGGGCGCAAACCTCGCACCAGGTCGCATAGGTGTCGATGAGGATCGGCTTGCCCGCCTTCTGCGCGGCGACGAAAGCCTCCTCGCTGAACGGCTGCGGTTCGGGCGCCGCTGCAAGCGCGCGACCCGCCGCGGCGAGGAACGCCCCGCCTCCGAGGAGCGCGAGAGCGAAGCGGCGGCTCGGCCGCACGGTGGTCAAAATCATCATTGCGTCGCCTCCTCCGGCAGCGCGGCGACGAAGGCTGCATCGGGCTTCACGGATCGCGTGTCGTGGTCGGCCTGCCAGCCCTCCACGCCGTCGCGGTACCAATAGACCTGGGTGTACCCGAGCGCGGCCAACCGCCGAGCGGCGTTGTAGGAGCCCCAGCAGTCGGGATGGCAGAAGGTGACGACCGGCTTCGCCCTGTCGCCGCCGGTCAGCTCTGCGATGCGCGCCTTGAAGTCGGCGGCGTAAGCGGCATCGTCGGTACCCTTGCCGCCGCCCTGCAGGAACACCGCGCCCGGCAGCGAGCGGTGGGTCGGCAGCCAAGGCGTGTCGGCCCGCATCGTCGGCGGCTTGCGGTCCTTCTCGGCGACGTCGAGCAGCAGCGGGTGCCGGGCGTCGATCAGCCTGGCGAGCCCGGCGGTGTCGACCACCGTGCCGCCCGCCACCGTATTCGGCGTGTAGCCGTGCATCGCCCCCTGTAGAGGCCGGCCGGCTCCGGCACGTGGCCAGGCTCGAC
>CALMRL010000305.1 GCA_937873345.1 uncultured Beijerinckiaceae bacterium
GCGCGGTGCGATACGGACCGCCGACGACGGCGCCGATGCGGCGACCGCCCCCCACGGCCATGCTCCTGGCCTGACCGGTCTGCGCCGCGCCGCCCATGCGGTGATCCTCAAGGCGGCGCTCTGACGCTTTCGAGGCGCCTCTCGACAAGACCACCTGACGTCAAGCCAGATTGACACTTCCGAGCCATCCGGCTTAGCGTTCCCCGACTCCTCCGCGAGGCCGGGACAAGAGCGCCGCCGATGCTGAAGACCCCCTCGGCCCTCAATGCCACGCCGATCAGCGTCGTGATCGTGGCGATGGATACGCACTTCGCCGGCGCGATCGAGCAGGTGCGCGAGGAGCTTCGGCCCGAGCTGCCGGGTCTCTCCCTCAGCCTGCACGCCGCCTCGGAGTGGAGCGCCGACGCCCGCGTGCTCGCGCGCTGCCGCGCCGCGATCGCCACCGCCGATATCGTGATCGCCGGCATGCTGTTCATGGAAGACCATTTCCTGGCGGTCCTCGGCGACATCGAGGCGCGGCGCGAGCGCAACGACGCCACCGTCTGCGTGCTGTCGGCCAAGGAGGTCGTGCGGCTCACCCGCCTCGGCCGGCTCGACATGTCGCGCTCGTCGGGCGGAGCCCTGTCGTTCCTGAAGAAGCTGCGCGGCAAGGGTGCTGGCCAGGGTAAAGCGCAGGGCGGCTCGCGTCAGATGGCGATGCTGCGCCGCCTGCCGCGCATCCTGCGGCTGATCCCGGGCACGGCGCAGGACCTTCGCGTCTATTTTCTCGCCCTGCAGTACTGGCTCGGGGGCAGCCGGGAGAACCTCGGCAATCTCGTCCGCCTGCTGGTGCACCGCTACGCCGACGGGCCGAGGCTCTCGCTGCGCGGCGCGGTCGAGCCGGCGGTGCCGATCGACTACCCCGATGTCGGCCTCTACCATCCCCGGCTGCCCGGCCGCATAGCACAGCACGCCGACGCCCTGCCCCGCGTGTCGGGCGCCAAGGGGACCGTGGGCCTGCTGGTGATGCGCTCCTACCTGCTCGCCGGGAACACAGAGCACTACGACGGCGTGATCGCCAGCCTGGAGCGCCAGGGCCTCGACGTGCGCCCAGCCTTCGCCAGCGGCCTCGACGCGCGCCCGGCGATGGACGCCTTCTTCACCGAGAACGGCTGCGCCACAATCGACGCGCTGGTCTCCCTCACCGGCTTCTCGCTGATCGGCGGCCCCGCCTACAACGACGCGAAATCCGCCGAGGAGGTGCTGGCCAAGCTCGACGTGCCCTACCTCGCCGCCCACCCCGCCGAGTTCCAGACGCTGGAGCAGTGGGGCGCCTCCGCCCGCGGACTGATGCCGGTCGAGGCGACGATGATGGTATCGATCCCCGAGCTCGACGGCGCCACCTCCCCCACCCTGTTCGGCGGTCGCTCCGATGGTGCGGGCGAGGCGTGCACGGGCTGCGAACGGGCCTGCGTCTTCCCCGTCAACGACCGGCAACGGGCGATGCATTCCTGCTCGGAGCGCGCCGACAGGCTCGCCGCGCGCGTCGCGAAGCTGGTGGCGCTGCGCCGCTCCAAGCGAGCCGCGCGCCGCGTCGGCGTGGTGCTCTTCAACTTCCCGCCCAACGCCGGCAGCGTCGGCTCGGCCGCCTACCTCTCGGTCTTCGCGTCGCTGTGGCAGACGCTGCGCGGGCGAGCCCGCGAGGGCTATACCGTCGAGCTGCCGACCGACCCGGAGGCGCTGCGCGATCGCATCCTCGGCGGCAACGCGGCGCGCTACGGCGCCAGTGCCAACGTCCACGCGGCCATCCCGGCCGACGAGCACGTGCGGCGCGAGGCGCATCTCGCCGAGATCGAGGCGCAGTGGGGTCCGGCACCGGGGCGGCACAACAGCGACGGCCGCTCGATCTTCGTGCTGGGCGAGCGCTTCGGCAACGTCTTCGTCGGCGTGCAGCCGGCCTTCGGCGTCGAGGGCGACCCGATGCGCCTGCTGTTCGAGTCGTCCTTCGCGCCGACGCACGCCTTCGCCGCCTTCTACCGCTGGCTGCGCGAGGACTTCGCCGTCGACGCCGTGCTGCACTTCGGCACCCACGGCGCCCTGGAGTTCATGCCGGGCAAGCAGACGGGCCTTTCCGGCCGCTGCTGGCCCGACCGGCTGATCGCCGACCTGCCGAACCTCTACCTCTACGCCGCCAACAACCCGTCGGAGGGCGCGCTCGCCAAGCGGCGCACGGCGGCGACGCTGATCAGCTACCGCACCCCGCCCGTCGCCCACTCCGGCCTGTACCGTGGTCTGATCGAGCTGAAGAGCGGCATCGAGCAATGGCGCCTCCTGCCCCCCGAGGCGGCGGAGCAGCGTGCCGAGCGCGCCGTTGCCCTGCAGGCGCAGGCGGCCGCGCTCGATCTCTGCACGGCCGAGCCGAGATGGACCGACGCCGCCGCAGCGGTGGCGACGCTCGCCGCCGACGTGCTGGAGCTGGAATACACGCTGATCCCGCACGGGCTGCACACGGTCGGCGTGCCGCCTTCCAAAGAGGAAAGAACCGGACAGCTCGTCGCGATCGCCGACGCCTCGCACGACATCGCCCTCGTCCCTGCGGCGGCGGCGGCGATCGTCGCTGGCGAGCCGGCCGCGACCGTGTTGAGCATCGCCGGCCTGCCAGCGGAGCCGGCGAACCTCGCGGCGATCGCCTCGCTGGCGTCCGTCGACGCGATGCTGGCTGAGGACCACGAGGTGCCGGCGATCATCCGGGCGCTCGACGGCCGCTTCATCCGCCCGGCGCCGGGAGGCGACCTGCTGCGTACGCCGGACGTGCTACCGACCGGGCGCAACGTCCACGGCTTCGATCCCTTCAAGCTGCCCTCGGCCTACGCCTGCACCGACGGCGCGCGGCAGGCAGAGCGGCTGCTCGCCCGGCACGCGCAAGATAGCGCAGAGCAGGGCGGTGCCGGACTACCGGAGACGGTGGCGATCGTGCTGTGGGGCACCGACTGCCTGAAGACCGAGGGCGCGCCGATCGGCACCGTGTTGGCTCTGCTCGGCGCCCGTCCGCGCTTCGACAGCTACGGCCGACTCGCCGGAGCCGAGCTGCTGCCGCTCGGCACGATGGAGCGGCCGCGCATCGACGTGATGGTGACGATGTCCGGCATCTTCCGCGACCTGCTGCCGCTGCAAATCCGGCTGCTGGCCGAAGCCGCTCTGCTGGCGGCCGAAGCCGACGAGCCGACGCAGCGCAACTTCGTCCGCAAGCATGCGCTCGCCTTTCAGGCCGCGCACGGCGGCGACCTCAGGACCGCCGCGCTTCGCGTCTTCGGCAATGCGGAAGGTGCCTATGGCGCCAACGTCAACCATCTTCTCGAAAGCGGCTGCTGGCAGGACGAGGACGAGCTGGCCGACGCCTACATGGCGCGCAAGGGCTTCGCCTATGCCGCGGACGGTCGGCCGGCGAAGCAGGCGACGCTGCTCGACCACGTTCTCAAGGGCGTCGAGGCGTCGTTCCAGAACCTCGACTCGGTCGAACTCGGCGTCACCACCATCGACAACTACTTCGACACGCTCGGCGGCATCAGCCGCGCCGTACGCCGGGCGCGGGGCGGCGAAGCGGCGCCGGTCTACATCGGCGACGCCACCGTGGGGAAGGGCCAAGTCCGCTCGCTGTCCGAGCAGGTGGCGCTGGAGACGCGCACCCGCATCCTCAACCCGAAATGGTACGAGGGCATGCTGAAGCACGGGTATGAAGGCGTGCGGCAGATCGAGACGCACGTCACCAACACGGTGGGCTGGTCGGCGACCACCGGCGAGGTCCAGCCCTGGGTGTACCAGAAGATCACCGAGACCTTCGTGCTCGACCCTTACATGCGCGACCGTCTCGCCAGTCTCAACCCGACCGCCGCGGCGAAGCTCGCCGACCGGCTGATGGAGGCGCAGGCACGCAACTACTGGACGCCCGACGCAGCGACGCTGCGCGCCCTGCAGGAGGCCGGCGACGAGCTGGAAGACCGACTGGAGGGCGTCGGCCCGGCGGCAGCGGTGCCAGAGTTGGTGGCGGCAGAATGAGCCTGCACGCGCTGGAACGTTCAAAGGATGCCCGCCGCCGGCACTGGCCCGCCCCATCTGCGGTGCTGGAGCTGTTCAAGCCGATCACCTGGTTCCCGCCGATGTGGGCCTTCGCCTGCGGCCTCGTCGCCTCGGGGCAGCCGCTGCTGCCGCACTGGGGCACGGCGGTGATGGGGGTGCTGCTCGCGGGCCCCTTCGTCTGCGCGACGAGCCAGGCGGTCAACGACTGGTACGACCGCCACGTCGACTCGATCAACGAGCCCGGACGCCCGATCCCCTCGGGCCGCATGCCCGGTCGCTGGGGGCTTGGCCTCGCCCGCGCCTGGACGCTCGTGTCGCTTTGCTGGGCGGCGCTTCTCGGCCCCGCCGTGCTCGGCGCGGCGGCGGTCGGGCTGGCGCTCGCCTGGGCCTACAGTGCGCCGCCGCTGCGGCTGAAGCGCAACGGTTGGGCCGGCTACGCCGCCTGCGGCCTCGCTTATGAAGGGCTCGCCTGGG
>CALMRL010000306.1 GCA_937873345.1 uncultured Beijerinckiaceae bacterium
CGCACAGGCAACGTCGCCATCAGCAAGAGTGAGTCAGAGCCAAAGTTGCATGCCGGTTCACAGCGGGACACCCAATCGTTGCGAAGGATGAGGCGCTTCCATTTGAGGACGCCGATGACGAGCGCGTTTGGGCGGAGGGATCGAAGAAGCTCGTGCGACACCTCCGCCGCGAGCGTGCGCCGGGCTTGGCGGCGGCCAAGCGCAGGCACTTCTGCAGGGTTCATGGGATGCTGTTCTGCGAGCGCTGCGCGCTGGTGCCGTCGCAGACCCTGGGCCCTCACGGCGACGCCTGCATCGAGATGCATCACCGCGCCATGGCGATCGCCGACAGGCCATCAGGAACAAGCGCATCCATGCGCCTGTAACCCATCAACGCCGGTTTTGCCCGTCGTTCTTAGCAGCACGCGCCTCGTAGCGGGGCGCCACCATGCCCGGAATATAGTCGTCGGAGATGAAGGCCCGGCAATGCGCCTCAAAGGCGCGGACGAGTTGCGATTGCACCAGGACTTTCAAGGTCGCGAGACCGATCACCATGGGCCTGTGCTCGCCCGCCAGCCGGACCCGCACCACCTTGCGGCCGTCCAGTGCATAAGCGGAGCGCGGGCGCACGTTGAACAACGTATAGCCATACCCGTTGGCCACCATGGTCCGGATGACCTCCTGGTGAGCCGAGCGATTAACGATGTTCGGGCTGAGGCCGCCCTTAAGGAACAGGCCTAGGAAATACTCGCGGCTGAGGGGTAGGTCGAGAAGGATCAGCGGCTCGCTTTGCAGCTCATTGAGCGTAAGAGCCGAATGCCGAGCGAGCGGGTGGGCATCGCCGAGCAACACGTAGGGTGGCAACTTCGCCAGAGGTTGAAACACGATATCGCTCGGGATCTGAAGGTCGTAGGTCAAGGCGATGTCGACCTCGGATCGACGTAGACCTTCGAGCAGGTCTTCCTGATTGCCCTCAACGTGCCTGATTTGAGTGGCCGGGTATGCCGTGGTGAAGGAATGCGCCAGTTCCGGTGCGAGCATCGGCGCGAGCGTCACCATGCAGCCGAACGACAGGGCGCCCCTGACTTGACCATGGGCCTCGGAGGCGCAGGCGTAGAGCCCTTCCGCCTGCGCGATGGTTCTCTTAGCTTCGGAAAGCACGTTGCGTCCGGCCGGCGTCAGCGAGAGGCCTTGAGCGTGATGCCGGATGAACAGCTGAACGCCGAGTTCCTGCTCAAGGTGCGAGATCGCCGTTGAGATCGAGGGCTGCGAAATGTGCACCCGCTCGGAGGCTAGGGTGATGCTCCCTGACTCCCCCGCCGCAATGAAGTATTCGAGTTGGCGTAGCGTGTAGCGCACCTGATGACCATCCCCGTGAGACTGCCTTCGTCTCACGCCCGGTGCCACTCGGCAATGGTTGGCATCGAAGCGGATGTCGGATGCGCCTGTGATGCTCTATACTTCCTGGCCGCATCGGATAGTCCGCAAGCCACTACGGTCCTTATGGATCTGGTACTCCAACATAGCTTGGGCGTACGGTGTCAGAGGGACCCGGGGCAGTTCTGCGCCGCGATCGTGACGGTGACTACTGCCGATGCTGATGCGATGACCAGCGAACGGCATCTCTTGTGTCCCGGCGCGTCGATCATAGGCAGGCCTGCAACAATCGATCCATCATGCGGTCGCAGGCGTCGATCTGTTGCAGAGCGATGAATTCATCCGCCCTGTGGCCCTGGTCCATCGAGCCGGGTCCACACACTACGGTGGGCATGCACAATCGCTCCGCGAAGAGGCCGCCCTCCGTCCCGAAGGCGACTTTCGTGAGATCCTCGCACGCGACGAGGTCGCTCATGAAGCGCACCACCTCGGCATCGGCGGGCGTCGCAAGGCCGGGATAGGCGTTGAGCGCATCAATCCGGAGATCGGCTTGCGGGAAAATCCGTCGCCGCTCGGCCACCAGCCGAGCCGCCGCATCCGCCAGACGACCGAGGATCGCGCTCGCGTCATCGTCGGCGATGTTGCGGATCTCGAAGTCGACCGTGCATCGGTTCGGGACGATGTTGAGCCCCGTTCCGCCGTTGATGCGGCCGACGTGCAGCGTCGTGTAGGGCACGTCGTAGGCGCCGTCGCGGGTGGCTCCTTGCTCAATCGCGTTCTGCTGGTCGCGGACCGCCGCGACGAACTCGCAGGCCAAGTGGATGGCATTGAGGGACCGCGGCGCCAGCGCCGAATGCGCCTCCACCCCGCAGCAGGTCGCGCGCGCCGCGATCTTTCCCTTGTGGCCCGTCGCGATCCGCATCGAGGTGGGCTCGCCGACGATCGCAAAGCGCGGCCTCACGCGGCGCAACGCAAGGCCGTCGATCATCGATCGGACGCCCAAGCAACCGACCTCCTCGTCGTGGCTGAACGCGAGATGGATCGGAATCGACAACTCGCGTCGGGCGGCCTCATGAGCAAGCCGCAGGCTGCAAGCCAGGAAGCCCTTCATATCCGCCGCGCCACGTCCGAAGGCCTTTTCACCGTCGAGCGTCATGCGAAACGGGTCTTTCGACCAAGCCTGACCCTCGACCGGCACTACATCGGTGTGCCCGGACAGCATGATGCCGGGACGATCGGTCGGGCCCAGGGTGGCGAAGAGGTTCGCCTTGCGGCCCCTCTCAGCCAGGTACAGCTCGGACGCGATGCCGCGCTCAACGAGGAAACCGCGAACAAATTCAATGAGTTCGCGGTTCGGGTCGCAGCTCACGGTCGGGAAGGCGATGAGCCGGTCGAGCAGCTCAAGCGTGCTCGCTGGCTCGAAGGCCTCTCGGGCCACTCCCATCTGCAAGGCTCCTTTCGAAAGCCGGTGTCCGTGGCTCAGGCCACCTGTTTCCTAAGCATTGTTGGCGGCGCATAGGCGAGGTACTTACGCTGCGTCGCGATTTGGTCGGCCAAGTACTCGGCATCGTGCCATACGCCCCAAATGAAGCTGGAGCCGCGGCGCGTCTGCCAGGGAAGGCCTAGGAAGTAGATGCCGGGCTCGACCGATACGCCGCGCTTGTGCCTGGGCTTTCCCTTCGCATCCGTGATGTCGAGATCCAGCCAGCTGTAATCGACGGAGTAGCCGGTCGCCCAAATGATCGACGTAATGCCAGCTGCGGCGAGATCGACTTCGCGAATAGGGTCGGTCACGCAGCGCGGGTCGGGATCGAAGCGCCGCGCCTCTGGTTCTCCGGGAAGATCGAGGCCGTTGCGGACCACGTAGGCATCGGCCTCGTCTAGCAACGCCAGGTAACTGGCGTCCCCATTCGCGATATTGCGCGCCAAGTCATCCGCAAAGAACAGCTTGCCATCCTCGAAAACTTGGGTGCGGCCGACCAGGGTCATGCCGGCCTGGGCGAGCCGCCGGAAGTCGATCGTCTTGCCGCCGCGTGCGCCGCTGACTGCGATGGTGACATGCTCCGTGTCCGGCCCTGGAGCCTCAAGGTTCCATTTTCCAAGGACGCCGAGCCACCAGCAGAAATCACGCCCGCGGTAGGAACGCGGCGGACGGTCATGCGGACCAATCGACAGGTGGACCTGCCTTCCCGCTTGCAGCAGATCCTCCGCGATCTGCACCCCGGAGGACCCCGCTCCAATCACCAGTACCGCGCCCGCGGGCATCTCGCCGGGATTGCGGTAGGCGCTTGAATGGATCTGCACGAGATCCTGTGACTTGGGCACAACGGCCGGCACCACGGGATTCTGAAAGGCGCCGGTGGCCGCGACCAAGCTCAGCGCCTCGATGATCCCTTGCGAGGTCTCGACCGCAAAACCAGGACGATCGACGAAGCGCCGAACACGCCTCACCTCCACGCCGCAGCGAATCGGCGCCTCGATCATTTTCGCATAGGCGACAAAGTAGTCCGCGACATCCTCCTTGGGAACGAAGCTGTCGGGGTGGGCCCCCTGAAACGTCATGCCGGGGAAGCGGTCGTGCCAAGCGGGACCGTTCGCCACTAGCGAGTCCCAACGCCCCGATCGCCAGCTCTCGGCGACACGGCACCGTTCGAGCACCAGATGCGGTATCGCACGCCGACCAAGGTGCTCGCTCATCGCCAAGCCCGCTTGGCCAGCCCCCACGACAAGCGTATCGATTACATTCGCCGGCATCCGCGAGAATCCTTTGAATCTCCCTCACGTCCGCTGATTGGAAACAAGCCTCTCGCGGGAGGAAGAGCGGCTAGGTTGCATGATTCTAGCAAATGCGCCCCGCGCGGAAAGACGGAATAACCAAGTCCGCAGGTCCGAAAATCCGAGGTTGCGTGAATTACTGCCGTCGCTTGACACGACCGCGTCAGAGGTCGCCTGGAACGCCGTAGCTGGGTGCCTCGTCTGGCCGGAGAGCGCGAGTGACGTAGGCGTCCATCTGCGGCCGGTATAGGTCCCACAGCGTCGCGAGACCCTCAACGGGACAGTCTTCGGTCCAGTCCACTCGCAGATCGGCAACGGGCCACGGCACCTTGTCAACGATCTTCATGCCTGCGGAGTGGATGGGGCCGGTCTCTCCCCCCGCCTCCAAACCAGCTCGCATCGCAGCGATCAGGCGTTCGCCGAGATGACCCACCGAGGCAAGAAAGCTCTTGACCATGGCGGCTGGTACGCCGGCATCCGCCAGGAGATTGCCCCCGCAGGCGACGTTCTCATCCTGCGCGTCGGACCAGACGCCCAGGGCATTCGCGCCGGAATGGACCGCGGCCCGGCCACGAGTGTCGACCACGAGCACCTGCCGGTACGCCATGCCGCTCGCCGTGCCGCGAAGCGCCGCAACGGCCTGCTCGGCACTGCAGCCCAGAGCCATGAGATCGAGGGCGCGTGGCCCGAGTGTTGGGTCGGTCACGTTCTGGCTGGCCACGGCACCGATGCGGCTACGCGCGTAGGCGCATCGTGCCGCCACGGCTGGGGATGATGAGGCCACCGCGACGCCAAAGGCGCCGGATGCCGCGCATCGCGCGACGATCGAGAACGTCATTTGCCATCATCCGGGATCACCGCTATGGCGTCGACCTCGACCAGCCATTCAGGACGGGCCAGGGCTGAAACGATGATTCCGGTGGAGACCGGAAAGACGCCTTTCAGCCACGTGCCCACCACGCGGTACACCGCTTCGCGGTATCGTGGATCTACGATGTAGATCGTGATCTTGCAGATATGTTCGGGTCGCGACCCCGCCTCTTTGAGCAGCATGGCGATGTTGGCCATCGCCTTCTCGGTCTGCCCAGCGGCATCCCCGATCGCGACGCTTTCGGAGCTGTCGAGATCCTGACCAACCTGTCCGCGTACGAACACCATGGTTCCCTTCGCGACCACCGACTGACAGAGATCGTTGTCGAGCTTCTGCTCGGGATAGGTGGTCTTCGTATTGAACGGCCGAATACGCTTATGATCCGTCATTGAGGAACTGCTCCCTGCTTATCTCGGCCGTCCGTGATGGATGAAGGGCATCATCACCGGTCAACGGCGTGCACCGCGCTGCGACGCAGGTCAGGCGACAACGATGCCGACATCAGCAAACCTCACAAACAAGCTCGTCTGTTGGGTCAAGTCGCCCGAATCCGCTAAAGCCGAAGATGCGTCAAGAGCGTCGGACAGAAACGTGCAGCAGCGATCTTCGACTGATATTAGGCAAGAGAACAAATTAGAGCATCGCTCGTCGTGGCGCAGCCTCCATTAGACGGCCTTGCAATCGGTCACATGGGAAGCCGGCGCATGGCGATTGGCCGGACGCCTGAGCCCGAGATTCTCGCGCAGCGTCGATCCGACATAGTCGGTGCGGAAAAGGCCGCGCGCCTGCAATTCGGGGATCACGTTGTCGGTGAATTCCAACAGGCTGCCGGGCAGCACCGGGAAGGCCATCATGAAGCCGTCGCTTGCCCCGCCGCTCACCCAGGCCTCCATCTGGTCAGCCACCTGGCGGCCGGTACCGAAGAAGATGGCCTTGCTGCGGTTGTAGCGCTTACACACTTGGCGCAGCGTCAAACCCTGGCGGATCAGCCCGACAATCTCGTCGAAGTATACCTGGTGAAAGTTCGAGGTGGCGGGGACCCGGTGCTCGGGGACGGGTTCGTCGAGCGGCAGGTCGGACAGGTCGGTCTCCAAATCGGTTTTCATGTACATGAGCCCGATCTCGATCGGGACGAGTTCTTGCCATTCGGCCCATTTTTGCCGCGCATGCTCCTCGCTATCGCCGACCACGATGGAGACGCCGGAAAGAACCTTGAGTTCGTCGGGATGACGGCCGAACTTGGCCATCCTGCCCTTCAGGTCCTCGTAGAAGGTGATGGCCTCGCTCATGGACGCGCCGGTCCCGAACACCACGTCGGCCGTCTCGGCCGCGAATTCACGGCCTGCGGGCGAGGCGCCGGCCTGGAAAATCACGGGCCGACCCTGGGGCGTACGGGCCATATTCAGGCCTCCGTGCACCTTGAAGAACTCGCCCTGATGATCGAGGACGTGGAACCTCGTGGGATCGAACATCTGCGGGATCTGCTTGTCGTAGATGAAGGCATCGTCCTCCCAGGTGTCCCAAAGCGCCTGGACGACGTGGAAAGCCTCGCGCGCCCTCTCATACCGTTTGGCGTGAGGGGGAAGCTTATCGAGTCCGAAGTTGCGGGCCGCAAAATCGTTGGCGGTGGTGACGACGTTCCAGGCTGCGCGGCCATGGCTGATGTGGTCCAGCGATGCAAACAGCCGGGCGATGTTGTAAGGCTCGTAGAAGCTCGTCGAGGCCGTCGCGCCGAGTCCGATGTGCGAGGTCGAGCCGGCGATCGCCGACAAGAGGGTGACCGGCTCCAGCATATTCATATAAAGCGGCGAGCGGCTCCAGGACTGGAGGTCCTCGGTCCGAGCCGCCGGCGTGTCAGCCAGGAAGAAGAAGTCCAGCTTCCCCTGCTCGGCCGTTTGCACAAGGCGTCGGAAATAGTCGACATCGGTTGCGGCATCGTTCTGGGCGCCGGGCACGAGCCAGGCGGCCGAGTGGTAGCCGTTGGCCTCGAAGAGGCCGCCGAGGACCATGTTTCCTTGTGGCATCGCTCTTCAAATCCCAAGTTACACGGCAACCCTGCAGAGGGCGAAGACGGCCGCGAGCCCGCCACGCAGAAGATCGTTGGTCTAGATGGGTAAGCACCGAGGTGTAAATTACGGAATTCGGTGCTGAAGACGATGCGCGGCCTAAGCAGCAGGCGGAACGCTGCTCGGCGGATCTGTCAGCGCAGAGAACGTACGCAAGGACATGCCGACTACCGAGCGGCTCCTCATGCCGAGCGGATCGCAGCTCTACATCCAGCAACGCGCCGCCTCCAACGGCTGCCCGGAGCGCGTTATAAACCGGCAGCAAGCAGGGCGGCCTTTTTGAGCATCAGGCAGGTGAAAGCGACGAGGTGCAGGCCGGCCAGTGCACCGGCATAGCCCTCGTAATCTTTGACCAGTCGGCGAAAGCGGGTGGCTCCGGCAAAGGAGCGCTCCACCACCCAACGCCGGGGCAGCAGCACGAAGGCGCGCTTGGCCTTGGGTAGCTTGACGACCTCCAGCGCGATGCGCTGGAGCGGATCGCCGCCACCCTGGCAAGCGCATGAGGCACTGCCAATTATTCGTTTCGAACAGCTACATTGCAGGAACGCCGGCTCCATAATGCGAAGTGCGTCCGACGGGCCGCTGAGGAGCTTTGATCTCCGCACCAACACCGCATGAGCAGGTGAGAGCATGTGAAGAACTGGAGCTGAAATCTTCGAGGTGCGCGTCGGCTCTCAGAGGTCGGAATAGGGGCTCGCCGTCGAAATTCTTGATAACCACTGAGCCACCCTGCATACGCTCGAAGCACGTTGCGCTTTTTGGATGCAAGCCTCGGATTATCCGAGGTTGAGCACCATAAAAGCTGTTCTTGACCGTCCTCCATCCTGAAACGTTTAGTGACGACTAGCCGCTGCGAGCGGAAGTGAGCCGATAATCCGCAGTCAGGGGCCGTTTCGATGATCGCAACCGAACCGCTCACGTCACCCCAGTGTCCCTGTCGGGCGGCTCGTCACGCTTATTGCCTCGCCAGATGCGTTCTGCACGTCGCTGAGCGCCGCGCATCCAAGCGCCTTCGATGGTAACCGGGCGAGCATCGGCGGTACAGCGGAGGCCGGCTTCCAAGCCGCTCGTGACGTTCTCGAACATCGACAAGACCTATGACGGAGAAGCTTTCGTCACCCGGAACCTCAACTTCATGATCGAGGAAGGAGAGTTCCTGTCGCTGCTCGGACCGTCGGGATCGGGCAAGACCACGACCCTCATGATGCTGGCTGGCTTTGAAGCGCCGAGCAGTGGTGCGATTTACCTCGGCGAAAAGCGCCTCAACGAGACACCGCCGCATCGCCGCAATATTGGCATGGTGTTCCAGAACTACGCGCTGTTCCCGAATATGACGGTGGCCGAGAACATCGCATTTCCCCTATCGGTCAGGCGGGTGCCAAAATTCGAGCGGCAGAACCGGGTCGAGCGGGCGCTCGAGATGATAGAGCTTGCACACGTCGCCGAGCGACGTCCGTCCCAGTTGTCCGGCGGGCAGCAGCAGCGGGTGGCGCTCGCCCGCGCATTGGTCTTCGAACCCAGGCTCGTGCTGATGGACGAGCCGCTCGGAGCGCTCGACAAGAACCTGCGAGAAACCATGCAGTATGAAATCATGCGCCTCCACGAACGACTGGGGCTCACGGTGGTCTATGTGACGCACGACCAGTCCGAGGCCCTGACGATGTCGGACCGCGTCGCGGTTTTCCACCATGGCCGGATCCAGCAGATCGCGAGTCCAAAAGTGCTCTACGAGGATCCGGCCAATGCCTTCGTGGCCAACTTCATCGGCGAGAACAACGGTCTGAGCGGCAAGGTGACGGCCCGCGACGCGCGCTTCGCGACCCTGGAGCTGACGCCCGAGCTGTCGATCCGGGGCCGTGTTGGCGAAGGAATCTCGATCGGCACGGCAGCCACCCTTGCGCTACGCCCCGAAAACGTATCGCTCGACGACGAGACCATGCCTGGAGACATCCGCCTCCGGGGGACGATCGATGAGGTCATCTACTGCGGCGATCACTGGCGGTTGCACCTGACGGCGGCGGACCGTGCCGGCTTCGTCATTAAGGTTCCGAATAAGACCGCCACAGCGCCACCTCAGCCCGGTAGGATCGCGACCATGTCCTGGAGTCCGGCCGATTGCAAGATCGTCGAAGCGGACGCCGCTCGGTAGCCTGTGTTCACGAGTCCCAAGAGATCGGAATGTTGAGGGCCATGAGACTGGATCGCCGCATGCTTCCAATGGCGATGGGGCTCGTGGCGCTCGCGACACCGGCCGCGGCGGCCGACAGTTTGACGGTCGTGACCTACGGTGGCGCCTTCGAGAGCGCTGCCAATAAGGCTTTCTTCGAGCCCTTCACGGCCAAGACAGGGATTCGCATCGTCAAGGAAGAATACGATGGCGGTCTAGCCAAGCTCCGCGGCATGGTTGAGGCCGGCGACACGACTTGGGACCTCATCGACATGGAGACTAGCGACGCCATCGCGGGCTGCGACGAGGGTCTCCTGCAGAAACTTGATCCGAAGCTGCTCGGCGACACGTCCGACTTCATTCCGGGTGCGGTCTTGCCGTGTGCAGTCGCGTCCATGGTCTGGTCGACCATCTACGCCTACGACACGACTCGCCTGACGACCGCGCCCACCACAATCGGCGACTTCTTCGATCTCGGAAAGTTCCCCGGAAAGCGCGGTATGCGCAAGAGTCCGAAGGCTGCACTCGAATCGGCGCTGATGGCGGACGGGGTACCGGCTGGGGACGTCTACAAAGTGCTCGGTACGCCGGAAGGGCTCGACCGCGCCTTCAAGAAGCTGTCGACCATCAAGAGCCAAGTGGTTTGGTGGGATGCCGGCGCGCAGCCGGCTCAACTCTTGGCCGATGGCGCCGTGTCCATGACGATGGCCTATGACGGCCGCATCCAGGTCGCCCGAACTCGGGACAAGCGCCCCTTCGCCATCGTGTGGGACGGGCAGCTCTACGATTACGAGTGGTGGGGTATCCCGAAGGGCGCCCGGAATGCCGACGCGTCCAAGCTGTTCCTTGAATATGCGTCGGGTCCCGATACGATCTGGAAGCTGTCGCGCTATATCGCCTACGCGCCGCCGCGGAAGTCGGCCATGCTGAAGATCGATCAGGCTATTCTGCCTTATCTCTCCCTGGCGCCCGACAACATGAAGAACAGCTTGCGGATCGATGCACAATTCTGGGCGGACAACTTCGACAGCATCAACAATCGCTTCCTCACTTGGCTAGGTCAGTAGCCCCCGTGGCGGCCCATTCGGCTACCGCTGCGTTACCGGATGTCGCGGAGGCGCGACGTCTGCAATCAGTTGTCAAAGGAACACGCAGTTTGTCAGCATGAGCGCCGTGGAGGTAGTTGCGCCGCAGGGCGTACGGAGTCGGACGGTCGATCCGCAGGCCGGCTACCGGGCTGCGCGGCGGCGTGAGTCCGTGAGGGCGTTTCTGCTTGCCGTTCCGCTGCTGATCTTTCTTGCAGCGACTTTCGTCGTGCCGATTGGCAAGCTTCTGATCATGAGCGTCGAGACTGTCGAGGTGGCAAACGCCTTTCCTAGAACCGCCGCCCTTCTGGCCGGCTTGCCCGGACCGCCGGCCTTGCCGTCGCGGCAAATATTCGAGGCTCTGGCAGCGGACCTAGAGACTGCGCAGGATCAGGGGACGCTCGCGGCTGCGGCACGGCGGCTCAACACCTATGAACCGGGCTTCCGCTCGCTGTTGCTGAAGACGGTGCGGCAGCTGCCTCTCCCCGACGGCGAGCCGGCCGATAAGGCTTTTCAGCGGATCGACCAACGCTGGGGTGAACCTGAGACGTGGCGCCTCCTCGGACGCGCCGCGCATCGTTGGACACTCGACTTCCTGTTGACCGCGGTGGATCATAAGATCGGCGCCGGAGGAACGATCGAGCCCGTTGAGGCCTCCCAGGCCATCTACGTCGGCGCGTTCCTGCGCACCTTCGCGATTAGCGCTTCCGTGGCGCTGATTTGCCTCGTACTCGGCTACCCCGTCGCCTTTGTCCTGGCGACGCTTCCAGCGCGGCAGAGTAATCTGCTGATGATCTTCGTCATCGTGCCGTTCTGGACCTCGCTGCTTGTGCGAACCACGGCGTGGTACGTGCTCCTGCAGCCGAACGGCGTCTTCAATGCCCTCCTGACGCGCAGCGGTCTAACGGCAGCGCCCGTGGCGTTGATGTTCAATCGCACGGGCGTGCTGATCGGCATGACGCATGTGCTGCTTCCATTCATGATCCTCGCGAACTACGCGGTGATGCGGGGCATCTCACCGGACTATCAGCGCGCGGCGGTCTCGCTTGGGGCGCATCCCGCCCTCGCGTTCCTGCGCATCTACGTACCTTTGACGTTGCCCGGCATCGGAACGGGCACTTTCCTGGTGTTCGTGCTAGCGCTCGGCTACTATATCACGCCCGCGCTTCTTGGCGGCGCTGGCGACGAGATGATCAGCCAACTCGTGGCGTTACAGATAAATCGCCAGCTGAACTGGGGATTGGCGGGCGCTCTGTCGGTCTACCTCGTGGTCTTCACGCTCACCGTCTACGTGGTGTTCAACCGCTTGGTCGGCGTCGACCGGCTGCGGCTTGGCTGACATGCAGAACAGTGAGCCACGCACATATGGACGACGGCCATGACGGCCGAAGCCACCGCCGTCTTGTCCGAGCGTATCGTGCGGCGCGGCGTGCGAGTTTTCTCGACCGCCGTACTAATCTTCCTGGTCGCACCGATCCTCATCATCGTTCCGCTTTCGTTCAACCAGAGCAGCTACTTCTCCTATCCGCTAACGGGCCTGACGCTCCGCTGGTATGACTTCATCCTCCAGTCTCCGGAATGGCGGATGGCTATCTTCAACAGCTTCGTGATTGGCTTCAGCGCGACTGCGATCGCGACCGTGCTGGGCACACTGGCGGCGATCGGGATCAGTCGTCCGAGCTTCCCACTGCGCGGAGTAATCATGCCAGTCCTGATCGCGCCGATGATTATACCGATCATCGTCGTCGCGGTGAGCCTCTACCTCGTCTTCGCGCCCCTCGGCCTGACCAATACGCATCTCGGCGTCATCCTGGCTCATGCGGCGCTCGGTACGCCCTTTGTGGTGATCACCGTAACAGCACGCCTCATGGCCTTCGACACGAACCTTTCGCGAGCGGCCGCGAGCCTCGGAGCAACGCCGTGGGCAGCGTTCCGGCGTGTGATGCTGCCCCAGATCCTGCCGGGCGTTGCCACGGGCAGCATCTTCGCATTCGCGACCTCGTTCGACGAAGTTGTTGTGATCCTGTTCATCGGTGGTCCCGAGCAACGCACCATCCCGCGCCAGATGTGGGCAGGCATCCGCGATCAAATTAATCCGGGCATCCTGGCCATGGCCGGGCTGTTGACCGTCTTCGCAGTCGCCCTGTTCCTCCTAATCAGCTGGCTGCAGGGTCGCTCCGGAGCGTCGGCCCGCTAGAATGCGTTATAGACCTGTGGTGATTAGAAATCCGAGTTTGTTGGATGGCCATCTCCTGCAAATCCTACTTGCTCGACGAGGAATGGACGTTGGCAGTATCTTATACCAACGGGCCTTCTGCTCTAATTTTGGGCTTACGCTGGCTGGTGAGAGGTTATTCCCTGCTACCGGGAGGACGACACGATGGCGGTAGCGGTGGTTTGCCGCTGCCTCAAGTGTGCAAACAGACCTGTTCGCGCCGATCCTGCGCCCGTTCGATTTCAGGAAGAAAGCGACTTCGGCACGATGTTTTGACGCGCCGCACCCGCGGGCTATGCCAACTCGCCCCCTCCGATCCCAGACTGAGTTCCCCAGCGTCAATCGATGCGGCTTGTATCTAGTGTAACCAAAAAGTGACGGAAGGGCGTCTAGCGACAAACTGGTAGTTTTATCTGCAATACCTTAATTGACATCCTGCCTTTTACAAAGGAGTTTTGCTTTCGCGGGCGCCGGAGCATGGCGGACAGAAGATCACGCATCGTTCTGCATAAAGCAGATTTCAACAACCATAAGATGCATCGGTTGATATCCGATTAAATGCTGTCCTACTCGCAGGAAGGCAATGGAGCGATATGCTTGATCTTCATACTAGAGAGCGGCCATTTCCCTTCGCCCGGCCGCACTTTTGGCGGTTTGCCAAGCTGGTCGGCACGGCAGCGGCGATATCGATCACGGGAAGCGCGTTCGCGGCGGACCTCGATCGGCCGGTCGTGACGCTTCCCACGCTGGCAGCGCCGAATCTATACAACTGGACGGGCTTCTACGCCGGAGCTAACCTCGGCTACAACTGGGGCAAGTCGAACTGGAATGCTACGACGCCGCAGGGAGCGCCCATCGAGAGCGGTTCGCATACGCTGAGCCAGACCATCAACAGCTTCGACGACGAGACCGGCAGTTGGAACGGCGGCCTGCAGGCTGGCTACAACTACATGCTGCCGAACCGCGTCGTGATCGGCGGTGAGGCTACTCTTTCGTCATCCCCGTTCTGGAGCGATGACAAGCTCTTCAAGTCCGGAGCGGAAATCTCCGTCGGCGGCTTTTCGACGCTGCAATCGGGGGGGACTTTCGCCGAAGGCATTCAGGATGGGGGCGCCTTCCGCGCCAAGCTCGGCTATGCTCCGCGGAACTGGCTGTTCTACGCGACCGGCGGTCTGGCTTGGGACTACGAACTTCGTTTCCTTTCGGGAGCGGAAGCGCCGGGAAACCCGGGGTCCTATCGTGCGCGGCTCGGTTACGAGGTCGGCGGCGGCGTCGAAGCGCCTTTGATCCCGAACTGGACCGCGTTCCTCGAATTCGATTACAATCACTACGGATCATCCAGCGTGACCTTCCCGCTCGCCGGCGAAAAGTTCACCTCCAAGGACCAGACCTACCAGGTCAGGGCCGGTATCAACTACCATCCGACAGACAGCAGCGTGCCGGCATTGTCGAACACCCTGCTTCCCGGCATCTTCGACAATGACCGCATCAACATCCACGAGGACTTCGTCGCTCTTCTTCAGGGCTACCCGACCTTCAGATCGCCCAACCTTGGCGGCGTCGGCGGCAATGGGCCGCTGGGCGCCAGTTTCCGCAGCAACGGGGAGGCGCGGGAGATCGTAGCGCTCGACTTCTGGCTGGGCTTGAAGTTGTGGGAAGGTGCGGAAGTGTGGGCCAATCCTGAAATCAACCAGGGCTTCGGCGTCGGCGGCACGGTCGGCATCGCCGACTTTCCCAACGGCAACTCGTTCAAGATCGGACAAGCGGCGCCGTACGAGCGCTTCGAATACTACTTCATCCGGCAGACCTTCAACTTTTCCGGCAAGATGACCGAACTGGCGGCCGGAGAGACGAACTTCGCGGCGATGCAGTCGGACAACCGTTTGGTTATCACGGCTGGTCGCATCCCCTTCCTAAGCATTGGCGTCAGCAACTACTTCAACATACGCGATGGGTTCGGATCCTGGGGTGACGACTTCCCGATTTCCGTCGACTTGGGCGGCGACGCATGGGGCACGACTTATGGCGCCCTAGTCGAATATTATTATAAAAAGTTCGCGGTCCGTGTCCTCTTCGATTCGCTGACCCAGTTGCCGGACGATGATGAAGCCGAAGAGGGCCTTCCTCTGGAAAGAGGCTTGAGCCAATTCCATACCAGCCTCGAACTTGAGGAGAACCACACGCTATTCGGTCAACCGGGTAAGTTCAAGGTTCTCGGCTTCATCGATCACGGCAGCTTTGCCAACATCAATCAGGCAATCTCGTACTACAATCAGTTTGGAGCGGCGGGCCAACCGGCCTCCATAGCCCCCATCAATTTCGATCCCGTTCGCGAGACGCACACGAAGCCTGGTTACCTGCTCGAGTTCGAGCAGCACATCACGCCTGAAATCGGCTTCTTCACCGACTTCGGCGCCGAGGACGGCCGCTACGAGATCCTGAACGACGTGGACTCGCACCTCTACGCGACGGCAGGCATCACCATCGCCGGTGCGAAATGGGGGCGGCCGGACGACGTCTTCGGTATCGCCGGCTCTTTCAACAACATCAGTGGTGAGTACAAGAAATTCCTATCGTTAGGCGGCCACGGCCTGGAGGTCGGCGACGGCGTCAGTCTGATCACCGGAGCGAGCAATCTCACCGCGTCCGGAGCAGAACTTGATCTGGATATTTATTACAAATATCAGCTTACCAGGACGATCTCCATAATCGCTGACTATCAGCACCTCACTAATCCGGCATTCAATGAAAGCCGCGGTCCTGTCGACTTATTTATGACACGTGCGCACTTCTACTACTAGGCTGATCTGCGCAAGCTGCGGGTAGTATGCTAAAAGGGTAAAGCAGCGTCTACCGCTGTTCCCCATTTTCCTGGCGGATCAACGCGTGCTAACGCCATCGTTTGTCGGAGCGGCCGCGCCACTGTCCTTCGTACCAGCCGGGGGCACCGCCGCCGACCTGCTATGGGCCAACGGCATGGCGCCTTGCGGCGTAGGCTGCTGGCCAGATCTGTCCATCCCGGAATTGGCCGGCTCGGGAACCTTCTCCGAATCCGAGAATGCGAACGTCGCTGTCGGCATCACCAGCAAACCGATCGTGAACGCAGCTACCAGCAATTGCGTCTTCATATCACTCTCTCGAGACTCACATGAGCCATTCTAAAACGAGCTTCCGCCTCGAAAGTTCGATCGACCGCGAGCCCGCTCAGCTCTCAGGCCAGGATGCGCTCGACCACGAGAGCGATGGCGGCCGAGCCGCTGACTGGTCTCGACGCCGCGCCGGGCGATGCGAGGCTTGATGCCGCCTGCCACGCCTCCAGCTTGTCCTGCCGCTGCAGCCCAGCACCGAGTGCGGCACATCCTTCCATGGCATGCCGGTGCGCAGCACCAGGATGATGCCAGCCAGCGCGGCGCGATCGGTAGAGGGCGACCGCCCTTCGGCTTCACCGGTTCAGCCGGCAGGAGCGGCGCGAGCGCCGCCCAAAGATCGTCGGGAACAAGGGCAGCCTTCACCTCTCGACCTGCAAACAGCGGTTTTGTCCCTCGTTCTAGGAGATCGCACAGTCTGTGGCGTGGAGCCCTTTCCCCTTTAAGATGCAGGATCGCCTCAGCCGTTGTCTCGCTAGTCCGCGGCGAGTGCGCTAGTCCGCTCGAAGCCGGTGGTGCGATCGGCCAAGTAAAGCATAAAGTCGTAGATCGGACGCTCGAGGTGGGACAGGTGACCCGCCCGTGCTCTGTCGGCTTTGAGGCCGCGAAACACCTTCTCGGTGCAGCCGCGATCCTCGACGTTCACCTCGTCGAGGAGCGTTTTCAGCGTCGCCACATGCTCGGCAGCGCGCGAGTCCGCCATGAACTCGGGCGACAGGCCGCCACCGAACACCATGGCGACCTGACCGGTGCCTTTCGGGTGCAGTGAGAGGTACCAGAAATAGCCGGGCGTCAGGGTGATCAAATGACTCGGATAGAGAGCGAGCAGGGCCGTCGTCTTGCGCCAGCGGCCCTCGAGCCGCGTGTTGGAAGGATGCGCGTTGCCGATCGGCAGCGACGCTTCTTTAGTGATCCAATGGTAGTTGAAAGCCGCGAGGCCGGGCGGGCATTCCATCTCGGACAGCTTGGAATGTCCACCGACCGTGCCGGCGTGGCACACCGGGAGATGATAGCTTTCCATGAAGTTCTCGGCCAGCACCTTCCAGTTGGTGTCCCACACGTGGGTTTCGCGGAAACACTCGGTGTAGTTCTCCATCCCGTAGCGCGACACCATGTCGGCCGCGGGCGCGAGCGTGGAAGCGACGCTTGGGCGCTCTATGTCGAGCGTAATATAGATCCAGCCAAGCCATTCTTCGCAGCGGATCGATGGCAGCACATAGTCATGCTTGGCGAAACCGGTAGTTGCGGTCATGAACGGCGCGCCCCGGAGCCGGCCGTCGAGCCCATAACTCCAAGCATGGTATGGGCAGATGATCGCGCGCGTGTTGCCCGTGCCTTCGAGCAGCGTCGACATGCGGTGCAGGCAGACGTTCGAGAAGGCGCGAAGCGCGCCCGTCTGGTCGCGCAAAACCACCACGGGCTGGCCGGCAAGCTCGTAGGTGAGGTAATCGCCGGGATGAGCCAAGCCGCTCGACCGGCCGACGCACATCCACTCTTTGGCAAAGATCGTTTCCATCTCCCGCGCCAGGAAGGCGCCGCTCGTGTACACGCTCGGCGGCATGGCCTTGGCATCAGGGAGCGACCGCCGAGCCGTTTCCAACAGTTCGGTAACTGGTTGATCAGGCGACATGAAGCGTCCTTGTCCGTGGCGGCAGCGCTCGGATGAGATCGAGCGGCTGGCGGAAACTGACTCAGATCCGAGATGGCGTAAAACTGAAATAACTTTGGACGAAGATAGCCACAGTATGGTTCGCTTTACGCTCCGCCAGTGTACCTATTTCCGGACGGTTGCCACGCACGGCGGCATCGCCCAGGCGGCCCGCGTGCTCAACATCTCCCAACCCTCGGTGGCGCAGGCCATCGAAAAGCTTGAGCATGTAACGGGACTGGTGCTGTTCGACCGGCACCATGCGCGCGGTCTGACCTTGACCATGCAGGGCCGCATCTTCCTCGACCACGTCACTCGGCTCGAAAAGCAGGCCGAGCAGGTGCAACGCGAAGCGGCAGCGCTCTCGACTGAGGCCGCGGGCGAAATCCGTCTGGGCATCTTCGAAACGCTGTCGCCTTTCTATGCCGCCGGCCTGATCCGCGGGTTCGCGGCCGTGGCTCCCGGCGTCGTCGTCCAGCCACGGGAGATGTCGCTCGCCGAACTCGCAGAAGCGACCCGCACCGGTTCGATCGATATCGCGGTGACATACGATCGCGGGGGCGTACTTGACGGCTTGGCGGTCACGACGCTCGCTGAGCTTAGACCGATGGTGGTTCTCGCCGCCGATCACCCCCTTGCGAAAGGGCACTCGATCGCATTTGCAGACCTGCGAGATGAACCCTACGTGATGCTCCAAGGACCGGGTAGCCGTGCCTACTTCGAGGAATTGCTTGCTGAGCATGACCTCGTACCAGCAGTGTCCTATGTGTCATCCTCTTTGGAGTCGGTGCGGAGCGCGGTGGCAGCGGGCTTCGGCTTCACGCTCCTGGTCATGCGGCCGCCGTCTTCTACAACCTACGATGGTGGTGAGGTAAAAACGCTCACGATCGAGGACGATGTCCGGCCGCTCCGGATCGTGCTCGCTTCGCGCGACATCGCGCATCGAGGACAAATCCTCAGGCAATTCGCGGATCACGCAACGACCTACTTTTCAGAAGAGGCACGTCGTTGTCGTAGGATTCAAGCTCTGTAATGTCAGCGCTGACGAGGTTCTTCCGATAATCGAGGATCAGCTCACCTCCATCGATAGCATTCCCTCTTCGCAGTGCTTTTCATGGCAATCGGCCGAGCTGCAGTCTACAGCATCTGGCAGCATCACGGATGCAGTCCGATGCTGTAGACTTCTAATACTGCATCAGTTTTTCCAGAGTTGCTGCAGATATTTCGGGCCGATGCTTCAGCATTACACCCGTGGACACACCGCCCTGGCTGATTCGAACTGCGAAGAGCGTCTTGCCGGCCGGGCCGACCGACGAACAAGCGAGTTTTTCACGGCTTAAACTTTTCTAAGTATGTATCAAGTATCGAGTTGAACTCCTTTGCGTGTTCCCAGAACATCAAATGCCGTCCTAATGCTTTCACTTCTGCTGAGGGCGCATTCTTCGCAGCCCAAGCCCTGGCTAGCTCTTCCCACTCTGTCCTTACAACGATCAGCAAAGGCATTTTACCCTCGAGGGCCCTAACGTCAGGTTCGAAGTCCATGTAAGCCCCGGTTTCGCTGGTCAGTGCGGCGACCGTGGGAGATGTCTGGTTCGCAATACCCTCCATCCATCTCAAATATTCATCGGTCGGATTTTCCACCATCCATTTCGCGAGATCTTCGATTGCCTTTTGGCGATTGAGTAGAATAGGCATTGTATAATCACGTTTGGCGTGATCCGCGTCATCCTTGCGCCACCAGACCCACTCCTTCGTGTTGTCGTCTCCGGAGGATTTTGGCGGCGCATCGATCAGGACCAATCCTTTCAGATTGCCGGGCCCGAACTCGTGCAAATATGAGGTGGCGTCCAGGCCGCCATATGACCAACCGGCCAAGATGATGCCTTTCAACGCAAGGACGTCAAGGAAGGCTTTAAGGTCACGGCCGCGCTGCTCATAATAATGTCCGCCGGCAGTATGAGAGCTTGTCCCCTGTCCGCGCGGATCAAATGCGTAAAAGGTATAGCTTTTGGAGTTTTCGAAATGCTTTATTTGCCGAGTAAATACGTCCGCAGACATTGTCCAGCCTGGAATAAATACTATTGGTATTGGTCCGTGTCCTGATTTTTCATAATGAATTGTGAGATCATCGGATACTGCTATATATTCCGCATATGATGGACTTATGATGCTAAATACTAAAATGACAAGAACTATCAAAGGTATTTTTGATGCTGAGATGTAACCATTTTTTGTAAAAAACCTCGAATGTAGAACCTCAATGCAACATCTAATTGACATTATACCAAACCCCCGCAGAAATTGCCTCTCAAGCTTTTCAAAACACGACGCTTCTTCAAAAAAGAGAATTCTGAACCAGAACATCAATTTTCCTGAGGCTATCGCCATCATCATGTCAGTTGGGCTTCGATGGAGATGGACACCATCAAAAACCCGATGTCGTAACCGCTGGGTGCTAATCAGGATACACGATAACGAGCGGAAACAGGCTTGACCCGACGATCGGCTGCTTACATGAATGTCGACGCCGAACCAGCCATTCTCCTTTCGTGGAGAATCTCGGGCGCCAGGAGGCGTATGAAAGTCCCTGAAGACCGAACCCGCGAGCCGTTTGGGACGACTATGGGGTTTTCGGTTTCGAGCCGGTGCCGCGACGGGGTCAAGCGTCATCGGCACGTACGGCGGAAGAGCCCGCCGAGGCGGAAGGTGGCTTGATCCGGGGCTGGTCGCGGCCCGGGATGCTGGAACGATGTGGCTCCAGGCGGGTGCCGGTGAGGAACGGGGCGAACACGAGCGTTAGCCGCGGCGGCAGTGCTGCGGCACCATGATGTGACGACGCGTGCCGGGTCGGCGGCGATGGTCTGCATGGTCTGTGACGCCGCCCTGAAGAGGAGATCGTAAACGCGATGGCGGCGACCGGGGCCGGCAGCGTGAAGAGGACGTGGAAGTATCCGTCTCGACCACACCCACACCCACACACCGATCGCGTTGGGGCGGATGCCGTCGCGGCCATGCTCCACCGCGATCACCTTGGTGAGCTGGGCGATCGCTCCCCTGAACGAGGCGTAGGCGGCCAGTTCCCTCATCGCGACCGTCGCCACGACCGACGCGACGTTGACGATCACCCCGCCACCTCGCCCTTCATCGCCCGGACCGCCTCGCGGGCGTGGATGAAGTCGCCGCGCGCGTTCACCGCCATGATCGCATCCCAGTCGTCGATGCCCGTGTCGAGCAGAGGCTTGTTGAGGGTGCGGCCGGCATTGTTGACGAGGATGTCGAGGCCGCCGAACCGCTCGACCGCCAGCGCCACGCTGACCGGCGACGTGTCGGCCGAGGAGAGCGCCGGGCGCACCGTGGCGCTGGCGGTCGAGCGGTTCGGCGGCCTCGACATCCTCGTCAAC
>CALMRL010000307.1 GCA_937873345.1 uncultured Beijerinckiaceae bacterium
CGCTTCAGGCGCTCTGAAGCATGCAACTCAAACGGGTGCAATCACCTTATGGGTCGGGCTCTCAGTCCGGTATGCCGTCGTCTGCGTGCTGAGGACTTAAACGTCGACGTCGATGGCAGCGAACCGTTCCATTGCATCCTTGAAGCAAGCGCCTCGATCGTGCAGCCGCGGGCGCCCGGCAAATCATATTACCTGTCCGGCAGCTCAACACCGGGGACGCCCTTCAACGGATAGGCGGAGACCACCGCACGGCTCGGCAGGTCCGCTTACACGACGTTGCCACCTCCCGTACGGGGCGACGACACCGGGGGCAGGCCCATCCCGACGAGGTGGGCCGCGGCGCCATCGTCGACGGGCTTTGGGAGTCGCTGCAGGTCTTTGTGACAATCCATCGCTCGGATCGCCGCGGTGCGCCTGGCACTGTGGCGCGAGCAGGCATTGGTGATATCCGCTCGTCAGGGGCACAGAAAGAAACGCCGCGTCCTTCTTCCCGCCCCGTGGCCATACGCCCATGCCATGCCGCCTGAGTGGCCAAAGTCGCGCTTAGGGTCAGCAAGCGACCTCCTCACCAGGAGGTGCCATCGCCACCAATGAGCTCGCCCACGGCGGTGTCGATTGTCTGCACCTTCTCGCGGATCGCGGCGCATACGGCGCACAGCGCCGCTCGCTCGCCTATGTCCTGCACTTGGCGGCAGGCAAGTTGCAGGCAAGCGACGAAGTCGCGCACCGCCGCGAGCTGATCGCGGATGTCGAGCAGTCCCATCGTGTTCTCCCATGTGCCTTCGAGGATGAAGCCGTCGCCGTCGTGATTGAGGCGGCACGCGGCGATGTGCATGGCGTGGCGCTGCATATCGAGCCGCTGCCGCATGCTGCTCTTGGCATGCGGCAGCAGTCCTCGGCGCGATGCGCCGGTCGAGCGTCCTGGACGTGCGCTACTGCGCCTTCACCGACGCGCCCCGCCCGGCCGCGGCGGGCGCCTTCTCCTTCTTCGGCACCTCGCGCGGGCTCACGGCGGAGCCGATCGCGGCATCGAGCTCGCCCGCCAGCACCGCCTCGCGCAGGATCTTCAGCTGTCCCGGCAAGTCCCCATCGTCCCGACGTCGATGGCCCGCTTGCCCGGCGCGATCTCCAGCAGGCGGGCGCCATGGCGCAGCCCGAGGTAGACACGGCCGGCCTCGTCGCGCCACCACCAGCGCCGCAGCCGCACCGGCAGATCGCGCAGATCCTTGCCGTCCGCATCATTCTTCACCCAGCGCCGGCGGGTGCGGCTGACCGTCGTGCCAGCGCCGTCGGCGGCGGCGAGCTCGATCTGTAGGTCGAGACCATCGAGGAGACGACGGCGGACGCGGCCGACGGGCGTGCGGTCCTGGGTGGGGGTCGCGGCGGCGAGCTTGAGCTGGCTAAGAACGGTCATGACGATGTCCCTAAGCGTGAGTGACACCGAGATCGTACGCTGCACTGGACGATTATCCAGTGCGAACAATGAGCTAGGCAGAGGAACGCGTATTGGGAAGGTGGAAGCGGCAGATGGCCTACATCTGAAGCCTCAGCGAAGAAGCCTTACCTCTCCCACATCTTCCTAG
>CALMRL010000308.1:0-1378 GCA_937873345.1 uncultured Beijerinckiaceae bacterium
GCCCTGGACCCTCCTCATGCTCGGCGTCGCCGTCGCAGCCTCGACCAGCGTGGCGCAGCGCCGGGCCGAGACCATGCTGACGCAGCCTCCCGCCGAGGACACCGATCCCCTTCCCGAGATCGCGCCGGACTGGATGCGCGACAGCCGGCGCGCCCGGCACGGCTGGACTCTCGTCAACCGCGTGATCGACAGGATGGGGCGCGACAACCTCACCCTGGTGGCGGCCGGCGTCGCCTTCTACGGCATGTTCTCGCTGTTCCCGGCGCTCGGCGCGCTGGTGTCGATCTACGGGCTGTTCGGCGACACCCACGTCGTGCAGGCGCAAGTCCAGCAGCTCACCATCCTATTGCCGGGCGAGACGGCGCGCCTCGTCAACGACGCGCTCGGCGCCCTGCTGTCGAAGCCCAACGCCAGCCTCAACACCGGGCTGCTCATTTCGCTCTCCGTCGCGGTATGGGCGGCGCGCGCCGGCACCTCGTCCCTGATGTCGGGGCTCAACGTCGCCAACGAGCGCCCCGAGCGGCGCACGCTCGTCCGGCAGTACGCCACCTCGATCGCGCTCACCTTCGGCGCCATCCTGTTCGCCGTGGCGGTGCTGACCGGCGTGGCGGTGATCCCGATCGTCCTGGCAAGGCTGCCGCTCGACGAGGAGCTGAAGACGGTGCTCGCCCTATCGCGCTGGCCGATCCTCGGCGCCTGCGTGATCTTGGCCCTCGACGTCATCTACAACGTCGGCCCCGACCTCGACCGGCCGCGCTGGCGCTTCTTCACCGCCGGCACCTTCCTGGCCGCCGGGCTGTGGGTGATCGGCTCCTTCGCCTTCTCGCTGTACGTCACCCGCTTCGGCTCCTACGACACTACCTACGGCTCGCTCGGCGCGGTGATCGTGCTGCTGCTGTGGTTCTGGATCTCCGCCCTGTTCGTTCTGATGGGCGCGACGGTCGACGCCGTGCGCGCGGACATGCGGCGGTAGCGGGACCTTACAGCCAAACCCGCTCGGGGTCGGCCGCGACGGCGGGCGGCGCGACGGCGGGCTCGGCGCCGGTCAGCACCAGCAACCTGTCGCCGGGTGCCGGCACCAGGTCCGGCCCCTCGCTGGAGGCGAAGGCGAAGTCGCCATTGCGGCGCAGCAGGATCAACGGCGTATCGCCGGCCCGCGGCGCTGCCGCGACGTCCTCGTCGCCGTCGCGCAAGGCCAGGCCGCCTTCCACCTCTCGCCGTGCCGCGGCGAAGGACAGCGCCGGCGCGCCGAGCGCCTGTCCCCGCCATTCCCTCCCGAGGCTGAGCCACAGCTCGTGGTCCTCGGGGACTGTCTGAAAGACGCGGGCGCGACCGAGTTCGGGCGCGAGCTTGGCGCAGACGAGGCTGTTGTAGACGT
>CALMRL010000308.1:1388-3379 GCA_937873345.1 uncultured Beijerinckiaceae bacterium
GGTAGTCGACGCGGCGCCCGGTCAACTCCTCCTCGGCGTGCTCCGACAGGATCTCGGCCTGCAGCGTGGCGAGCCCGCGTCGGCGCGCCTCGTCGAGCGCTCCGGGGAAGCTGTCGATCAGCAGCACCGGGGCGCCGGCCTCGTCGAGCGCGGTGGCGAGCGCGATGGTCCAGGGCGTGGCGCCGACGATCGCCAGGCCCGGCGCGTCGCCGAGCGTCAGCCCGAGCCTGCGGGCGAGCGGCGCCAGCGAGAAGCCGTGCAGCACCACCGTCGCCGCGATGAGCGCGAACACCGCCGGCATCACGCTCGCGCCGCCCTCGACCCCCGCGCGGCTGAGCTGCGATCCCGCGACGCCCGCCACCGCCGCGGCGACGATGCCGCGCGGCGCGATCCATCCCGCGAGGACACGCTCCTGGACGGTGAGGCCGCCGCGCCACGTCGCCAGCGCGATCGCCAGCGGGCGGACGACGAGGATCATCACCGCGGTGAGCAGGAGAAGCGGCAGCGACAGCTGCGCGAAGACGGAGCGGTCGAGGTTCGCCGTCAGCACCACGAACAGCGCCGAGACGATCAGCACGACGAGCGACTCCTTGAAGCGCGTCAGCTCGCCGAGGCCGGGGATGTGCATGTTGGCGAGCGCCACGCCGAAGATCGTCGCCGCGGCGAGGCCGGCGCCCTCGATGACGAGGTTCGCGACGGCGTAGACGCAGAGGGCCACAGCGAGGATGATCGGGGACTTCAGGGTCTCCGGAATCAGGTCGTGGCGTACCGCAACGCGGATGAGGAAGGCCGAGCCGACGCCGAGCAGCACGGCCACGGCGATGCCGCCGGCCACGGAGACGGCGATGCCGCCTTGTCCCCCCTCGCGGCCGCCGGCGACGAAGGCCAGTACCAGCGTCGCCAGCACCGCGCCGATGGGGTCGTTGACGATCGCTTCCCACTTGAGGAAGGCGCTGGCGCGGCGTTCCAGCTTGGTGTTGCGGATCAGCGGCAGGATCACCGTCGGCCCGGTGACGGTGGTGATCGCGCCGTAGAGCGCGGCCGCGCGCCAGGGCAGGGCGCCGACGAGCGACGCCGCGAGGGTGCCGAGCACGAAGGAGATCGGCAGCGCCACCATGGTCAGGCGCAGCACGCCTTCGCCGGCGGCGCGCAGCTCGCGGACGTCGAGCGCCAGCCCGCCCTCGAAGACCACGATCGCCACGGCGAGGCCGACGATCGTCTGCAGCCCCGGCCCGAACTCCGCCGCCGGGCGCAGCACCTGCAGGCCGGGGCCGACGAGGAGGCCGAAGGCGAACAGCAGCACGATCGCCGGCAGCTTCAGCCGCCAGGCGACCCATTGCGCCGCCATGCCGGCGACGCACAGCACGGCGACTGCGACGGTATGGGGCATGCTGGTCAAGCTCCTGTGCTGATTCGCTCGGCGGCACCATAGGGCAGGGCTCGGGCCGCCTCGACGGGGGGATAACGACGCATGGCGGGGGCTCGATGACGGCTCGCGACGCGGGCGGCGCAGCGCAGGGCGGAGGGGACAGCGCGAGGCTCGGCCGGTCGCTCGCGGGGCGGCATGTCGCGATGATCGCGCTCGGCGGGGTGGTCGGCGCCGGGCTGTTCGTCGGCTCGGCCGCCGCGATCCTGCAGGCCGGTCCGGCGGTGCTTCTCTCCTACGCGCTCGCCGGGACGATCGTCTTCGCCGTGATGCGCATGCTGGGCGAGATGGCGGTGGCGAGGCCGGGCCTGGGTTCCTTCAATGCCTATATCCGCGCGGCGCTCGGGCAGCGCTGCGCCTTCGTCGGCGGCTGGCTGTACTGGTACTTCTGGATTATCGCGGTCGGCGCCGAGACGATCGCCGGCGCGGTGCTGCTGTCGGGGATGGTGCCGGCGCCGGTCTGGCTCCTCGGGATGGTGCTGATCGCCGCTCTCGCCGCCACCAACCTCCTGTCGGTCAGGGTCTACGGCGAGTTCGAGTTCTGGTTCTCTGCGCTCAAGGTGGC
>CALMRL010000309.1:0-3883 GCA_937873345.1 uncultured Beijerinckiaceae bacterium
CTTTCCCCGCCCGGGAGACACCATGACCACCCTCCGCGAAGAGACGATCGAGACCCGCGTACCCGCCCGGCTCGACGCCGTCACCTGGGGGCGCTTCCACACGCTGGTGGTCGCCGCGCTCGGCATCACCTGGATCCTCGACGGGCTGGAGATCACCTTCGCCGGGCTGATCTCGGGCGCGCTCAAGGCCGACCTGCACTTTTCCGACAGCGACGTCGGCGTCGGCAACTCCTGCTACCTCGCCGGCGCGGTGATCGGCGCGCTCGGCTTCGGCTGGGCGACCGATCGGCTCGGGCGGCGCAAGCTGTTCTTCGCCACCCTGGGGCTCTACCTCGTCGCCACGGCGGCCACCGCCTTCTCGTGGAATCTCCCCAGCTTCTCGCTGTTCCGCTTCCTCACCGGCTGCGGCATCGGCGGCGAGTATGCCGCGGTCAATTCGACGATCCAGGAGTTCATCCCCGCGCGCTATCGCGGCCGCACCGACCTCGCGATCAACGGCTCGTTCTGGATCGGCGGTGCGATCGGCGCGGCGGCCTCGCTGTTCTTCCTCGATCCCGCGATCATCCCGGCGCGCTACGGCTGGCGGCTCGTCTTCCTCGTCGGGGCGACGCTCTCCATCGGCATCATCTTCCTGCGCACCTTCATCCCCGAGAGCCCGCGCTGGCTCGTCATCCACGGCCGCGAACAGGAGGCCGAGGCGGTGATGGACGACATCGAGCGGCACATGAAGGAGCACGGCAGCGCCGTGCCGCCGCAGCGCGACCTTAAAGCCATGACGATCCACGCCCGCGACCACACGCCGTTGCCGGTCGTGTTCAGGACGATCTTCGTCAAGAACCGTAAGCGTGCGGTGGTGGGCTTGGCGCTGATGGCGGCGCAGGCGTTCTTCTACAACGCGATCTTCTTCACCTTCGCCCAGGTGCTGGAGGCGTACTACGGCGTGACGATCGACCACGTCGGCTGGTACATGCTGCCCTTCGCGGTGGGCAACGCCATCGGGCCGCTGCTGCTCGGGCCGCTGTTCGACACGATCGGCCGCAAGCCGATGATCGCCGGGACGTACGCGATCTCCGGCGTGCTGCTCGTCGTGTCGGGCGCGCTCTTCGCCGCGGATGCGATCACGGCGACGGAGCAGGTGATCGCCTGGGCGGTGATCTTCTTCTTCGCCTCCTCGGCGGCGGGGGCCGCCTACCTCACGGTGTCGGAGGTGTTCCCCGTCGAGATCAGGGCGCTCGCCATCGCCATCTTCTACGCCCTCGGCACGGCGGCCGGCGGGGTGGTGGCGCCGATCACCTTCTCCGCGCTGATCGGCACCCACAGCCGCGGCGCGCTTCTCGCCGGCTACGTCTTCGCGGCGCTGTTGATGGTCGGCGCCGCGGTGCTGCAGGCGGTGTGGGGCGTCGCCGCCGAGGGCAAGTCGCTGGAGGACGTCTCCGAGCCGCTATCGGCGAGCGGATGACTCGTTGCGGCGACGTTACGGAAGCACGTCGACTTTAACGCTTGCCACACCCCTTGCCACTAGAAGTGGCGGGGGATGGAGCACGGCCGTGGCACGACGTTTCTGGCGGGATGAGGGCGGCGCCACCGCCATCGAGTACGCCTTCATCGCGAGCCTGATCTCGATCACGATCTATGCCGCGGCGCGCACCATCGGCGTCAACCTCGGCAGCCGATACTTCATGCCAGTGGCCGCCAACCTGACGTGATCGGCGCTCAGCGCCTGTTGAAGGCGCCGCCGATCATCTCCGACAGGTTGCCGAACGGGTTGCCTGCCGGCCCCGCCGTGCCCGGCTGGAACATCTTGAACATCTCGTCCATGCCGGCCTGCACCATCGGCGGCAAGCCAGAGGCCGGGTCGCCGGGCTGCGCGGGGTGTCCCGCGGCCGTCTGCCCGGCGCCGGGCCCCGAGGCGCCGAAGACGCTCGACATGATGGTGCCGAGCATACCGCCGAAGCCCGCCGGCGCGCCGGGCTGGGCGCCCGCCGTGCCGCCGATGCCACCGAACTGCGAGAGCATACCCCCGAGGCCGCCCTTCGCCAGCTCGCCGAGCATGCCGCCCATCCCCTGGCCGTGCATCGTCTCCGCCGCGCCGCCGAGCACCAGCGAGGTGACCGCGGGCAGCATCGCCTGCAGCGTCCCCTCTGGGATGCCAGTGAACTGCGACGCCGTGCGGGCGACGTGGCCGAGGATGGCGTCGTTGCCGAAGATCGAGGAGGCGACGTCACCGCCCTTCTGCTGCACGCCGGGATCCTGCGCGGCCTGCGGGTCGGCGTAGGCCTGGCGGTGGTCGCCGTCGGTCATCGCGCCGGCGATGCCCATCAACCCGCCGGGCTGCGCCGCCTTGGTCATGAAGGCGGTGGACAGCGCCGGCAGCAGCGACTGCACGGCACGGTCGGCCTGCTCGCGCGACAGGCCGAAGCGCTGCGCGAGGTTGTCGAGGCCCTGGCCGCCCTGGGCGCCGGCGACGAGCTGGTAGAGGTTGAACATCGAGGGCTCCGGAGCGTCAGCGGGCCGGCGCCGGGCGGGCGATGCGGCCGACCACGACATAGGCCGCGACGACGGCGAAGCAACCGAACAGCGCCGCGCCCGCCGCCAGCCCGAGATAGCCGCCGCGCGGACCGCCCCAGCCGACGCCGAGCGCCACGAAAGGCACGGTGCCGAAGGTCGCCCGGCCCCAGTTGAAGGCGGTGGAGAGCAGCGGCGCATCGAGGTTGTTGAAGACGGCGTTGCTGACGAAGATCGCGCCGAGGAACAGCCAGATCGGCCCGGCGACCGCGCAGAAGAAGCGCAGGAGTTCGGCCGTCTCGCCGGTGGCGGAGAAGGCCGAGACGACGAGCGGCGATGCCAGCCACAGGATCAGCGTCACGGCGGCGGTGTAGAAGGCGGCGACGATGAAGCTGTCGTTCAGCACCGCGCGCACCCGCGCGTGCAGCCTCGCCCCGTAGTTCTGCCCCATGATCGGCCCGACCGAGCCGGAGAGCGCAAACAGGACGCCGAAAGCGACCGGCGTCACCCGGTCCATGATCGCGAAGGCGGCGACCACCGCCTCGCCGAAGCGGGAGAAGACGTGCAGCACGTAGATGTTGGCGATCGGCGCGGCCAAGTTGGTGAGGATCGCCGGCCCGGCGATGCCGGCGAGCGGCCGCCAATCGCGGGCAAGGTCGGAGAACCGGGGCCTTTGGACTAGGTCGTGCACCCTCACCGTCCCGTGGAGACCGATGAGGAGCAGGGCGAAGCGCGAGAGCACCAGCACCGCGCCGGCGCCGTAGATGCCGCCGTGCAGGGCGAAGATGGCGATCGGGTCGAGGCAGGCCGTCACCACCGCGCCGCCGAGCGTCACGTACATCGCGCGCTTGGCATCGCCGACGCCGCGCAACACCGAGGAGCAGGCCATGCCGATGGCGAGCAGCACGGAGGCCGGCAGGATGATGCGTAGATAGACCGAGCCGACGGCGAGCGTCTCGCCGCGCGCCCCGAAGATGTGCAGGATCGCGTGGGTGAAGGGCATCGCGCCGAGGCTAAGCGCCCCCGAGACCAACGCGGCATAGCATAGCCCCGAGGCGGCGATGCGACGCGCCCGCGGGCGATTGCCTGCACCCAGCGCCTGCGACACCCGCGCGCCGATGGCGATCGAGATGCCGATGTTGACCGAGATGATCAGGAACATCAGCTGCGAGGCGTAGCCCACCGCCGCTGTCAGGTGGGTGTCGCCGAGGCGCGACACGTAGAGCAGCGTGAGAAAGTCCACGAAGAACACGGCCACCAACCCGACCGAGCCAGTCGCCGTCATCACCAGCACATGGCGCAGCGTCGAGCCCACGGTGAAGGCGCCGTATGCCCGCATCCCCACGGAGATCGCAGGAGAAGGACCTATGGGCGCCGC
>CALMRL010000309.1:3893-4969 GCA_937873345.1 uncultured Beijerinckiaceae bacterium
GTCGAGGGTGGACCGGCCGGAGCGTGGCCGGACGGGCGTGTCCATGCAATCTCGTGGGTTGGAGGCATCCGGGGACGCTGCGACCCCGGCGGGGCGGCCGCGGCCGGTGATCGGACCGTCGCTGTAGCCTATATCGATCGCGACGGACACGCGGTGGGGGCCGGCGTGCGATCATGCGTCCCATCATCCCCCGCGGGGCCCTCTCGGCATCGTCTTCCTGATGGAGAGCTGCTCGATGCCGCGCGAGCATCGTCGCGTCGGGCACGCGATGCGGCAGGTCGAACCAAAGCGCGACACCGCCTGCGCGTTGGCGCCGGAGGAGTGGCGTAGGGATAGTGCCTCAAAACTCCGATGTCGGCGGCAGCCTGAACGGCCCATGCAGCGGCAGTGCCCCGCGCCCCATCAATCCCGTCCCATCCAGCTGCGCCTCGCCCCTCCACCCGAGCCGATCGGGCGGAAACAGGGTGCGCACCCAGCGGTATCGGCGCGGCAGGGCACCGAGGATCGCCGGCAGGCCCGGCATCGCCGCGGCGGCGACATCGCAGACCGTCAGCGCGTCCCCGTCGTCCTCGAAGGCGAGCAGGGCGTCCGGTGCCGGCAGATGGGCGAGGCGAAGGTCGGGATCGGCGCCGAGCCGGTCGAGGAACAGGCCGGGCGCGTCGACCAGCGCCGCCTCGCGCGACACGGGCTCGCGCGATGCCAGTAGCCGGTGGATCAGTGCGGCATCGCCGATGCGGTCGAGCATCCGGGCGGGCAGGGCGGCGACAACGGCGGGCGCCGGCCCGACGAAGGCGTGCTGCGGCACGGAGGCGAAGCCGAAGCGCTCGTAGAGCGCCGGTTCGGCGGCGTAGAGCAGCACCGTGCCGGCATCGCGCAGCGCCCGCTCCATCAGCCGGCGGAACAGCCCCGCGCCACGCCGATCGGGGGCCACGCCGACGAGGCGCAGGCCGGAGACCCGATGAGACACACCGCCGGTGAGCAGCGTCAACGCGGCCGTCTCCGCCGCGGCGATGCAACGCCCTTCGGGCTCGAACAACCCGAAAGCATGCCAGAACGGCGGCAGGGAACGGTCCGGC
>CALMRL010000310.1 GCA_937873345.1 uncultured Beijerinckiaceae bacterium
CGGGCCGGGGGCTGCGCGGCTTCGGCCGCGCCCCCGTGCGCCCGCGTTCCGAGGGCCGGCCGCTGTGCTGCGGTCGCACCTACCTCGCCGCCGGGATGATCGATCGCGCGCGGGCCGAGGCGCGGCGCACGATGGCGGCGCTGGCGGGCGAGGCTCCGGTGGTCGGGCTGGAGCCCTCCTGCATCATGACGCTGCGCGACGAGTTCGGCTCGCTGCTGCCCGGCGAGGAGGCGGCGCGGCTGAAGGGACGCGTCCGCCTCGTCACCGAGCATCTGGTCGAGGCCGGGTTGAAGGCGCCGCTGCGGTTGGAGGCGACGGCGCACGTCCACGGCCACTGCCACCAGAAGAGCTTCGCCGCCTGGCCGGCGCAGTTGAAGGCGCTGGGCAGCGTGGAGGGGCTGGCGGTCAAGCCGATCCAGTCCTCGTGCTGCGGCATGGCCGGCGCCTTCGGCTACCAGGCGGAGACGCTCGACGCCTCGCACGCGATGGCCGAGGCCTCGCTGCTGCCGGCGGTGCGCGCCGCGCCGGCCGCCGACCTGATCGTCGCCGACGGCACCTCCTGCCGCCACCAGATCGCCGACCTCGCCGGGCGCGAAGCGGTGCACTCGATCGTGGTGCTGGACCGGGCGATGGGCAGGGTCTGAGCGGTTTGCCGCCGGCCGGGCGGCGCGCTACGCCTCCGCCGACCCGCGCGGAGACCTCGTCCCCTTGATGAAGACCATCACCACGCCCGGCGGCGTCGACCTCGCCACCCTGGTCGAGCCGCCGACAGGCGCAAACCTGCGCGAGCCGATCCTCTTGATCCACGGCTTCGCCTCCTCCCACGCCGTGAACTGGGTGTTCCCGCAGTGGGTGCAGGCGCTGACCGCGGCCGGGCGGACGGCGATCCTCTACGACGTGCGCGGCCACGGCCGCTCGGCCAAGCTCTACGATCCCGCCGACTACACCATGGACAAGCTCTCCGCCGACGCGCTCGCCCTGCTCGACGCGCTGGGGCAGGGTTGCATCGACGTGATGGGCTACTCCATGGGGGCGCGCATCGGCGCCTTCCTGCAGCGTCGCGCCCCGGAGAGGGTGCGCTCGCTGACGCTCGGCGGGCTCGGCATGAGCCTCGTCGAGGGCGGCACGCTGCCCCTCGGCATCGCCGACGCGATGGACGCACCCGCCTTGGAAAGCCTCACCGATCCGAACCAGCGGATGTTCCGCGCCTTCGCCGCCGCCACCCGCTCCGACCGCCGGGCGCTCGCCGCCTGCATCCGCGGCGCCCGGCAGCTGATGGGGGCCGACGAGGTGAGGGAGATCGGCTGCCCGGCGCTGGTCGCGGTCGGCACCGCCGACGACATCGCCGGCGACCCCGACGGGCTGGCCGGGTTACTGCCGCGCGGCGAGGCGCTGCACATCGAGGGCCGCGACCACAACCGCGCCGTCGGCGACCGCAGCTACAAGGAGGGCGTGCTGCGCTTCCTCGCACAACGTTCATAGATCGCCTATATCGTTCAGCAGGTGTTAAGGCCGCGACGTGTTCTCCCGGGAGGCCGCGCCGTAGCCAGTATGCGTCGAAGGGACAGCATGAGCGGCATGGGACATACGAGCGGCGCCAAGGTCGTCAGCCTGCGCAAGGCGGAGCCGGTGTTCGCCCGCATGCGCGACGAGGCGGAGGAGGTGACGCGGCGCGAGCCGGAACTCGCCGGCTTCCTGTACTCCACCATCCTCAACCACGAGACGCTGGAATCCGCGGTGATCCACCGCGTCGCCGCGCGCCTGTCGCACCAGGACGTGCCGAGCGACCTGATCCGGCAGGCCTACGCCGAGTTCGTTGCGGCAGACTCGTACTTCGCCCAGGCCTTCCACGCCGATCTCATCGCCGTGGTCGACCGCGACCCCGCCTGCACCCGGCTGATCGAGCCGATCCTGTACTTCAAGGGCTTCCACGCCATCCAGGCGCACCGCCTCGCCAACGCCCTTTGGAAGGCCGGGCGGCACGACTTCGCCTTCTACCTGCAGAGCCGCGCCTCGGTGGTGTTCCAGACCGACGTGCATCCCGCCGCTCGCATCGGCATGGGCGTGTTCCTCGATCACGCCACCGGGTTGGTGGTCGGCTCGACCGCGCTGATCGAGGACAACGTCTCGATGCTGCAGGATGTCACGCTGGGCGGCACCGGCAAGGAGATGGGCGACCGCCACCCCAAGGTGCGCTACGGCGTGCTGATCGGCGCCGGCGCCAAGATCCTCGGCAACATCGAGGTCGGGCACTGCGCCCGCATCGCCGCCGGCTCGGTGGTGCTGCACCCCGTGCCGCACAATAAGACGGTGGCCGGCGTGCCGGCGCGCATCGTCGGCGAGGCCGGCTGCGCCGAGCCGGCGCGCACGATGGACCAGATCCTCGCGGCGAAGCCCGTGCTGGAGGCGCTGCAGGGCCGCGCCGTGGTCGAGCCGGGGCGGTAGGCGCATGGCTTCGAGCCGCGGCTTGGCGGAGTTCGTCGCCGAGCAGGCCGGCGCGACGGCGCGTCCGATGTTCGGCGAGTTCGGCCTGTACAGCGGCGGCGTGCTCGTCGCCCTGTTCTGCGACGACCGGCTGTTCTTGAAGCCAACCGGGGCGAGCCACGCCGACCCCGAGCTTGCCGACATGGTCCCGCCCTACCCCGGCGCCAAGCCGCACCTCGTGGTGCCGGCGGAGGTCTGGGACGACGGCGAGCGGCTGACGAGGCTGTTTCGCGAGACCGCCGCGGCGCTCCCTCCGCCCAGGCCCAAGCCGAGCATGCCCAAGTCGAGCATGCGCGAACCGAGC
>CALMRL010000311.1 GCA_937873345.1 uncultured Beijerinckiaceae bacterium
GTCTGGCTGCTGGAGCACCCGGCGCTGTACACCGCCGGCACCGGCACCCGCACGGGCGTGCCGGCAGGGACCCTGCCCTTCCCGTTGCACGAAAGCGGGCGCGGAGGTCGGCTCACCTACCATGGGCCGGGGCAGCGCGTCGCCTACGCGCTCATCGACCTTCAGGCGCGGGGCGCCGACGTGAGAGGCTATGTCGCCGGGCTGGAGCGCTGGCTCGTCGCGGCGCTGGCGCGGCTCGGCATTGCCGGCGGGCGGCACGACGACCGGGTCGGCGTCTGAGTGCGTCGCCCCGACAAGCCTCGCGGTCCGAACGGCGAGCCGGCCGAGGACAAGATCGCGGCGCTGGGGGGGCGGGTTCGCCGCGGCGTCGCCTTTCATGGGGTGTCGCTGAACGTCGCGCCGGACCTCGCCCATTTCGCGGCGATCACGCCCTGCGGCATCGCCGACGCGCACCTCGGCGTCACCAGCCTCGCGGCCCTCGGCGTGACCGCGGAAATGTCGGAGGTCGATGCGGCGCTCGAAAGCGCCTTCGCGGAAGTGTTCGGATGACGGACGCGCTCAGCGCGACGGCACGCCGCTGGGATTGCCGCCTTGGCTGCGCAGCGCGCTCGGCGGCGGCCCCTCCATCAGCGCGCCGAAGACGTTGCGCAGGAAGCCGGGCGCGACCGCCGACAGCGGATTGATGGAGAGCTGCGGCGAGGACGCCGCGCCGGAGATGCTGAAGGTGATGGCGAGCAGACCCTCGTTCGACTTGCCGCCGAGGAACATGCCGAACACCGGGATCTGCGAAAACAGGTTGTTCAGGGCGAACACCGGGACGAAGGTGCCGCGCAAGCCCACCCCGTCGTGCGAGTAGTCGAGCCAGCCATCGACGGAGAGGCCGATCTGCGGCCCGTACATGGTCGCATCGCGCAGTTCCAGGCGGCTGCCTTCGCGCTCGAAGTTCACCTTGAGCCGGGTGAACTCGACGGCGTCGCCGTCGATGCGCCGCGCGGCGGTGGTGTTCTCGCCCGGCGCGGTCATCGTCGCCGAGGTCGCGACCAGCCGCCGAATGGCCGGCTCGTCGCGGAGAAGGAAGTCGCGGATCTCGAGGTTGCCGGACAGGACGTCGTCGTCGAACTGCATCGTCGCGGCGAGCGAGCCGCCCTCCATGTGCTTGTACAGGTCGATGAAGGACACCAGCGCTCCGGCGTCCTGCGCGGCGATCCTGATGCGCCCGTTCGTCGTCATCGAGCCCGACAGCGCCTGCCGGCCGAAGCGACCCTCCAGGTTGAACTGCCGGATCGCCCCGTCGCGCTTCGAAAGCCGCAGCTCGGCGCCGCTCATCACCTCCTTGTTGAAGCCCGTGAGGAGGTTCGACTTCAGGTCGATGTCGAAGGCGGCCAGCGGGTTGGACTTCTCCTTGCCCTGTTTGGGCACCGTCTCCGGATCGGAGGTCAGGGCCTTGAAGAAGGGCCGTGCATCGATCGTGTTGCCGCGCACCGTCAGCCTGTAGCCGCCGCCCTTGCTGTCACCCCTGCCGACGTCGACCTTCATGTCGTCGCCGGCGGACACCTTGAGCGAGCCGAAATGGGCACCCTGCAGCGCGTTGTCGGCGGCGAGCGTGACTGAGCCCTTGGCCTGCAGCGAGCCGACGTCCGCGGTGACGGGATCGAGCACCAGATGGTCGCCGACGGTGTTCACGAACACGGCGAGGCTGGCCGCCTGCCCCGCCGGCTTGTGCAGGCCGAGAAGCGCAGCGTTCACCGCCGCCTTGGTGAGGTCGACGTCGACCTGCGCCTTCAGCTTCGCGGGATCATCGAGCACCGTACTGATCGCGGCGGTGACCGGGCCGGTGATGCCGGGGACGACCGCCATGCCGAGCTTGGCGCGCGCGGCGTCGTCGAGTGTCAGGCCGAGCAGGGCGCGGGGCGCCTGCGTGCCGGTGCGGGTGATATCGAAGGTCGCCGGGCCGCCGAAGATGCGGCCCTGCCCGACCGCGCGCAGCGTGCCGTCGGCGACCTTGAGGGAGAGGTTGGCGTTCTCCAGCCCCTCCTTGCCGACCAAGCGATCGGCCTGCAGGTTGCTGACGGCGGCATTGACCGTCAGCAGCTCCCGGGAAGGGTCCCTGGCATCGTGGCCGAGCACCATGGTGCGGCTGAGGTCGCCTTCGATCTGGCCGTGCAGCGTCGCCGGCATCCTGTCGCGACCGGCCTTGAAGCCCTACGCCTCGACGCTGCCCGACAGATGACCGGAGAGCGTCGCGAGGATGGGATGAACGCTGCTGTCCGCCACGTCGAAGCGACCGTCGGTGAGGACGACTTTCCGCCCGTCGACCGCGGATGAGCCGCTGGTGATCACGAAGTGCGAGCCGCGCCCGGTGATGTGGGCGGTGCCGGTGATGTCTTCGAGCGGCGGCACACCATCGAGGTAGCGCAAGCGGCCGTTCGCCAGTTTGAAGTCGATCGAGACCGACTTGTCGGAGGGTGCCCGGTCGGCGCGCATCCGCGCGATGTCGGTCTCGTCGTAGTCGATCTTCAGCGTGGCTTCGGTGATCCGCCCGGCCTCGAAGTGGTTGAGCACCCAGGCGCGCACGTTCGCGGCGATGGAAGAGGGCCAGACGCGCTCGACCACGGCGACGTCGGTGGGATCGATCGACATGCCGAGACGGAGATGGACGCCGTTCCCCCAATCGATCTGGCCGGCGAGCGCCGCTCCCCCGTTCTTCGGCAGGAAGGACATGCGGTCGATCATGAACAGCTTGCGGTCGAGCAGCAGCCGGCCGGCGAACTGTCCGGTGGCGACCGGGATCGGCGGCTGCCCCTTGCGGTCGGGTGCGAACAGGCCGGGCTCGGCGAGGTGCAGCGACACGCCCCAGGGATTGCCTTCGCGGACCGGCGTCACCAGTTCGCCGGCGGCGAGGAAGTGCGTCGCGCCCTCGTCGTAGCGCAGGCTGTCGACGATCACCTGTCGCGCCGTCGCGTTCCAGTGCAGCTCGGCCCCAGCGCCGGTCAGCATCAGCGGCTCGAAATCGGGATCGTCGGTGCGCACGAAGCCCGCACCGACGTCGAAGCCGCCCGATAGCTCGGACAGGGTGTTATCGGGGCGCACGGCGATGTCGCCGTGCATCCCGAACGGCGCGTCGCTGTCGAAGGATCGCGAGCGCGAGCCGGCGGCGAGCTTCAGCTCGTCGACGGTCAGGTCCTGCACCTTGAAGCCGAAGCGTCGCTCCGCGCCGGGACGGCCCTTCGCCAGAGCGGCGATCTGCCAGCGCCGGACCGGGCCGGCGGCCGAGGCGCCGAAGCTGCTCTCGCCGGCCCGGTTGGCGAAGGCGAGCTCGAGATCACGGTAGCGCGTCTCCTCCCCGGACTCCTGGTCCTGCAGCACCAGCGTGCCGCGCGAAACGGCGAGGCGGTCGACCGCGGCCACCGGCGAACGGGGATCGGTGAGGATATCGAGGAACTGTCGCAGGCCCGCCGCCGCCTTGCGCATCACCACGGCACGGCCGGGCGGCGCCGGCTGACCCAGCGGGACCGGGGCGGCGGGGCCGGCGGGGATCACTGCCGGCACCGCGACAGGCGCCCCGGCTTCCGCGCCGCGGCCGATCTCGACGAAGGGATGCGCCTCATCGGCCGAGGCGATGCCGAGGTTGCCGTTGCGCAGCACCACGGCACGAAGCGTGACGTCGAACACCTCGAGCCGCTTCGGCACCACGCGGCCGAACACCAGCGCCAAGCTGTCCAGCTCCAGCTCCGCGCGCGGCGCGGTGATGACGGCGGTACCGTCCGGCCCGGTGACGGCGAGGTCCAGCACCGACAGGGTCGGGCTGAACCCGCGCTGGGCCAGCGATAGACCGCGCAGGGTGAAATGCAGGCCGTGGCCGAAGCGGGCACCGAGGGCGCGGGTGATCGTCGGGCCGATGAAGTCGCCGATCGCCATCGGGGCGATGCTCAGGCGCGCGGCGAGGTAGCCGGCGCCGATGACCGCCAGCACCACCACCACCACGGCCAGCTTCATGCAAGCGAAGGCGGCGCGGCGCGGCATGCCGCGGCGCCGGCCGCGCAGCGCTACGGCCATGCGCTCGATCTCGCCGGGCTCCGCCGTCATGCCTTCTCCGGCCCCGCCGTCATGACCCGGCCCCGCGCATCCGTGCTCCCGCGCCGCCGGCGCTCGTCCGGTTGTGACGGCGCGCCGGTCTCCGCTATACGGCTCACCGCATCGGGGTGGGGCCGCGGTCGCGATCCTCCCGTTTTTTGGGACGAAAGGAAGGCGACATGGTCGATCTGGTCGCGGCAGGGCAGCCGGCCCCGCGGTTCACGCTCGTGGACCACGACGGCAAGCCGTTGATGCTGGACAGTTTCGCCGGCCGGCCGCTGGTGATCTACTTCTACCCCAAGGACGACACCTCGGGCTGCACAACCGAGGCGCTCGATTTTTCCGCGCTGGCCGACGCGTTTCGCGACGCCGGCGTCGCGGTTCTCGGCGTATCGCCCGACTCACCTCGGTCGCACGCCAAGTTCAAGACGAAGCACGGGCTCGACCTTGCGCTCGCCTCCGACGAGGCGAAGGCGACCTGCGAAGCCTATGGGGTGTGGGTCGAGAAATCGATGTATGGCCGCAAGTACATGGGCGTCGAGCGAACCACCGTGCTCGTCGGCGCAGACGGCGTCGTCGCGCGGGTCTGGCCGAAGGTGAAGATCGCCGGGCACGCCGCCGAGGTGCTGGCCGCCTCCACGACAGCGGCGTGATCTCGCCGGCACGGATCGACCGCGGGGCCTCCAGAACGTTTCGCTCGCGCAGCCGCTCCGAAGCGCGAACGCCGAAGCGGTGACGGGAAAGAGATGGCGACCCCGGCAGGGCTTGAACCTGCGACCTGCCGCTTAGAAGGCGGCTGCTCTATCCAGCTGAGCTACGGGGCCGGAGCGGAAGCCGCGACGCTCAGTGCGTCCACTGCCCGCGACGCGTCGAGCGGAAGTTGTCGGCGTAGGAGAACACTTTCTGCACCACGGGCTTCGGCTCGATCACGTGGTATGCGATGGCGTTGCGCTCGCAGTAGCTGATCGCCTCCTCCTTGGTGGCGAAGCGCAAGGTGATCTGGCGATGCATGTCGCCGGAGCCTGACCAGCCCATCAGCGGCTCGACCTCCATCGCCTCCTCCGGCTCGTAGTTCAAAACCCACAGCTTCGTCGAGCCCTTGCCGGACTGCGTCGCGGAGGGCGACGGCTTGAAGATACGCGCGCCCAAAGATCCTCTCCGTTCACTCTTCGACCCGGCCGGCCGAGACCGGCGGCAACTCACAAGCCGCCGATGTATCGCCCCCGAGCCCCGCCATGCACCGCCGGCCTGCACGCACGCCCGACGCGATCGGTGCGGGATTGTCGGGGCAGCAGGATTCGAACCTGCGACCTGAAGTACCCAAAACTTCCGCGCTACCAGACTGCGCTATACCCCGCCGGCCGCTCCAGCGGATGGCGTCGTCGACCCTAATGCAAGCGCCGGTCGCTGTACACCGCCACCCTCGCCCGCCGCGGTGTGCAACGACGACCGCCGAAGGGCAGCCGCGACCTCGCTCCCATCGCGAAGCATTGTTGGGGATGCATGCTCGCGTGTCACATCAGGTTCGCAAAAAGATGGTCCCTGCGGTGGTCGCTCCCAGGACTTCCGCATGTCAGACGCAATCTTATCGACCAATCCTTACGAGTTGCATCGCGCGGAGACGGGCCGTCCCGACCTCGGAGGCGGCACCAACCTCTCCACGGTGCTGGTGTTCATCCTGCTGCTCGTCGGCGGCATCGGCTACGCCGTCTACGGCCTCTTGTCCGACATCAACGGCGCCGGCGACACGCTCGCCATCGGCGCCTTCGTGCTGCTC
>CALMRL010000312.1 GCA_937873345.1 uncultured Beijerinckiaceae bacterium
GTTGGCAAGCCCGAAGCGGCGCAGCTCGGCGAAGCCACGCGCGATCAGCGCCGCGCCTGCCGATGCGCCGAGGCGGCGGCCTGCCGCGATGCCGCAGGCGATCGCCAGCACGTTCTTCGCCGAGCTGCGCCGCTTCGGGCTTGCCAACGGAGCCGAGGCCAACACGCTGACGGGACTATCAGGGCTCGGCGACTTGGTGCTGACCTGCGGTTCGCCGCAGTCGCGCAACTTCGCGCTAGGCGTTTCCCTGGGCGAGGGCAGCGATCTCGCCGCAGCACGCGCTCGCGCCGGCACGGTGGAAGGAGCGCAGACCTGCGCGATCCTGTGCGCGCTCGCCGAGCGTCAGGGCGTCGACATGCCGATCGCCCGTGCCGTCGACGCCGTGTTGATGGGACGCGCCGGGGTGGATGAGGCCGTGGAGTCGCTGCTCAGCCGGCCGTTGAAGGCGGATGCGGCGGGATAAGGAACGGGTCGGTGGCTCCCTTGCTGTGCTTGGCCCGGTTCCCTCCCGCTGCGTAGAGCAGCGGTCGGCAGGATCGGCGGTCCGCTCGATGCCGTCCAACTGCAGGCGTTCCCCCGACCCGTCCGTGACGCCCACGCCACCTCTCAGTGCAGCATTCGCCCGGCTTCGATTCCGGCGGTTTCGCTGAACAGCTCGGCGAGCTTTTCCGTCATCGCACCGCCCAACTCCTCGGCGTCGACGATGGTCACCGCTCGGCGGTAGTAGCGCGTCACGTCATGGCCGATGCCGATGGCGATCAGCTCGACGGGCGAGCGTGTCTCGATGTCCTCGATGACATAGCGCAGGTGCCTCTCGAGGTAGTTGCCGGCGTTGACCGACAGGGTCGAGTCGTCCACCGGTGCGCCGTCGGAGATCATCATCAGGATGCGGCGCTGCTCGGGCCGCGCCAGCAGGCGCTTGTGCGCCCAGTCCAGCGCCTCGCCGTCGATGTTCTCCTTGAGCAGCCCCTCGCGCATCATCAGGCCGAGGTTCCTGCGGGCGCGGCGCCAGGGGGCGTCGGCGGACTTGTAGATGATGTGGCGCAGGTCGTTGAGCCGGCCCGGTGTCGGTGGCTTGCCGGCCTGCAGCCAAGCCTCGCGCGCCGAGCCGCCCTTCCACGCCCTGGTGGTGAAGCCAAGGATCTCCACCTTCACGCCGCAGCGCTCCAGCGTGCGGGCAAGGATGTCGGCGCAGGTTGCCGCCACCGTGATCGGCCGTCCGCGCATCGAGCCGGAGTTGTCGAGCAACAGCGTCACCACCGTGTCGCGGAAATCGGTGTCCTTCTCGCGCTTGAAGGACAGCGGCTGGTTCGGGTCGATGATGATGCGCGGCAGGCGCGTGGGGTCCAGCATCCCCTCTTCGAGATCGAACTCCCAGGAGCGGTTCTGCTGCGCCATCAGCCGACGCTGCAGCCGGTTCGCGAGGCGCGCGACCACCGAGGAGAGGTTGGAGAGCTGCTTGTCGAGGTAGGCGCGCAGCCGCTCCAGCTCCTCAGGGTCGCAAAGGTTCTCGGCCGGGATCGTCTCGTCGGCGGCACGGTTGAACACGCGATAGTCCGGGCCGCGCTGTTCGGAGGGGCGCCCGGCCGGCTGGCGGCGGGCGTCGGAAGCCTGCTCGGCATCGGAATACTCGGCGTCCTCGTCCGATTCGCCGCTCGGCGCCTCGGAGGAGTCCATCGCCGCCTCGTCCATCTCCTCGGTCGAGGCCTCGGCCTTCTGGCTCTGCCGGCCGTCGTCGGAGCGGTCGGCGTCGCCCTGGCGCTCCTCGTCCTGCTCGCCCTCGCTCTGCGAGTCGTCTTCGCGATCGTCGTCCTCCTCGGACTCGTCGGAGGCCGACTCCTCGCCCATCTCCAGCGCGGCGAGCAGCCTGTGCACGGACTGCGCGAAGGCGCGCTGATCCTCGATCTTGGGTCCGAGGCGATCGAGGTCGCGGCCGATGCGCTCCTCGATCCAGGAGCGCCATAGCCCGACCACTGCCTCGCCGCTCTTCGGCGGCCTAGTGCCGGTCAGCCGCTCGCGCACCATCAGTGCCAGCGCTTCCTCAAGCGGCGCGTCGGCGCGCTGCGTCACCTCGGCGAGGCGGGCGCGGATCAGCCGGTCGTCGAGCATCGCCGCGAGGTTGCCGGCGACGCCGGGCATGCGTCGCGAGCCGATCGCCTCGACACGCGCCTGCTCTACCGCGTCGAAGCAGGCACGCGCGGCCTGCGCTTGCGGCATCAGGCGGCGGTGTGTGTCGGGCGAGTGGCAGGCGAGGCGCAACGCCATCGCGTCGGCATGGCCGCGCACGATCGAGACATCGCGCGGGTCGAGCTTGCGCGAGGGTTCAGGCAACCGCGCCTTGGCGCCCTCGCCCGTGCGGATCAGGTTTGGTCGCTCGGGAGCGTAGGTCACCTCCAGCTCGGCGGTGCCAGCCATCGCTCGCATGCAGCCGGCGACTGCGCGCTTGAAGCCGTCGGGCGGCGCGTCAGGCTTGGCGCCCGGCTTGCTGTTCGAGCCGGAGCGCACATCAATTCCGGAACGGACATCGGCCGGCCCCGCCATCAGGCCATCACGACGTTGATCGCGCTCTCCGGCAACTCGAAGCCGAAGCAGCGCTGGAAGAACTCGGCGACCAGCGTGCGCTCCAGCTCGTCGCACTTGTTGAGGAAGGTGAGGCGGAAAGCGAAACCAACGTCGCCGAAAATCTCGGCGTTCTCGGCCCAGGTGATAACGGTGCGCGGGCTCATCACCGTCGACAGGTCGCCGGCCATGAAGGCATTGCGGGTGAGGTCGGCGACGCGCACCATCTTCGACACGGCGTCGCGGCCGCCCTTCATCGCGCCCTTGCCGTCTCCCTTGCCATCGCGCTTGGCGAAGCTCGGCACCTTGGCCATCACGATGTCGACCTCGCGATCGTGCGGCAGGTAGTTCAGCGTGGCAACGATCGACCAGCGGTCCATCTGGCCCTGGTTGATCTGCTGCGTCCCGTGGTACAGGCCAGAGGTGTCGCCGAGTCCGATGGTGTTGGTGGTGGCGAACAGCCGGAACGCCGGATGCGGGCGGATGACGCGGCTCTGGTCGAGCAGGGTGAGACGCCCCGCCACCTCCAGCACGCGCTGGATCACGAACATCACGTCGGGGCGGCCGGCATCGTACTCGTCGAAGCACAGCGCCACGTTGTTCTGCAGCGCCCACGGCAGGATGCCGTCCTTGAACTCCGTGACCTGCTTGCCCTCCTTCAGCACGATCGCGTCCTTGCCGACGAGGTCGACGCGACTGACGTGGCTGTCGAGGTTGATGCGCACGCAGGGCCAGTTCAGGCGCGCCGCGACCTGCTCGATGTGCGTTGACTTGCCGGTGCCGTGATAGCCAGTGACCATCACGCGGCGGTTCTTGCTGAAGCCGGCGAGGATCGCGAGCGTGGTGTCGCGGTCGAATAGGTAGTCCGGGTCAAGGTCGGGGACGTGGGAGTCGGCGACCGAATAGGCCGGTGCCTCCATGTCCGAATCGATGCCGAAGAGCTGGCGGACGGACACGTTCATGTCGGGAAGGCCCGCGGGCGAGGTTCCGTCCATGATCACACTCTGCATCGAGTTCCTATCCTTGTCCGGCATGCCCCGTGCGGGCCGATCCAGCTCCGTCGCGACAGCTCAGGCGAGCTTCACGCTCTTGAGGTAGTTGTAGGCCCGGATGATCTCCCGCAAGCGGTCCTCGTTGGACCGATCGCCGCCATTGGCGTCCGGGTGCAAGTGCTTGACGAGATCCTTGTTGCGCGCCTTGACCGTCGGCGCACCCGCGGACTCGTCGAGGCCGAGCTGATCC
>CALMRL010000313.1 GCA_937873345.1 uncultured Beijerinckiaceae bacterium
GTTCGAGGTCGAAGGTGCGGTGGCCGGAGCCGGACGAGGCCAGCTTGTCGCGGGCCTCGCTGAGCCGGCGTGCCATCCGCCGACGCTCGGCAGCGACGCGGGGATCGCCGCCGCGCCCGCGCTCGATCATCTCGGCGGTGACTTCGCTCATGTCCTGCCCGTCGTTTCGCGACGGTGAGGATGCCGCGGGAACGTTAAGGCGCGGCTGAGACGATCGTTAAAATACGATCGGACCGGGCTTTGGTCTCCGATCCGAGGCCCTAGCGCTGGACCGTCTTGGCCCCGAGCGTCGCCAGCTTGGCGGGCGCATCCTTGTCGCCGGCGATGCGGACGACGTCGCCGACCTGCAGCGTTTCCAGCGGGTTGTCGACGTAGCGCTCGCCGGGCGCCACGCCCTTGCGCACCTCGACGTCGTTGCCGAGATTGCGGCCGATCTCCACCGGCTTCAGGACGAGCCTGTTGTCGGGCTGAACGGCGGCGACGCGCAGACCCTGCTTGTCGAAGATCAGCGCGGTGGCGGGGATGCGCAGCACGTCGGGGTCGGAGGGGATGTGGAACTGCACCTCGGCGAAGGCGCCGGGCCACAGCTTGCCGTCGGGATTGTCGGCCTGCAGCTCGACCAGCGCCTTGCGCGAATCCTCGGAGACGGCGTTCGACGTCGAGACCACGCTGGCGCTGATCGGCGCCGGCTGCCCCGGCACGTGCAGCGTCGCGGTCAGGCCCGGCTTCATCGCGCCGTAGAAGGCCTGAGGGACGTTGACGTAGATGCGCATGCGGTGGAGGTCGGCGACGCGGAACATGGCCTTGCCGCTGTTGCCGCCGGCGTTGACGAGGTCGCCGACGTCGATCGAGCGGGCCACGACCACGCCGTCGAAGGGCGCCTTGATCTCCTTGAAGCGGCTGAGCTCCTCCAGGCGGCCGACCGCCGCCTCCTGCGTCAGCACATTGGCCTTGGCCACCGCCAGCGCCGCCTTGCGCGAGGCGGCGGTGAAGCGGTCGGTGTCGCCCTGGCTCTCGCTCGACCAGCCCTGCACGACGAGCCGCGAGGTGCGCTTGTTGGTGGCGTCGCCGAGATCGGCATTCGCCTGCGCCTGCTCGACGCCGGCCTGCAGCTGCACCAGGTTGGCGCGCCCCTCGGCGAGCTGCTGGTCGAGGTCGGGCGCCGAGATGGTGGCCAGCACGTCGCCCTTCTTCACCAGGGCGCCGATGTCGTGGTGCCATTCCGTAACGTAACCCGAGGCGCGGGCGTAGAGCTGGCTCGAGTAGAAGGCGGCGACGTTGCCGGGCAGCGCCAGCTCCTCCTCGCCGGGCCCGGCCTTGGCCTCGACCACCGAGACGGTGGGCACGGCCTGCGTCTGCGTCCAGCCGTCGACCTCCTGCATCGAGCGGGCGCGGTCCGACACGCCGGCCGTGACGGTGAGCGCGGCGATGGCGACGGCGGCGGCGCCGATGAGTACAAGCTTGCCCCTGCGCGGGGTTGCGACGTCTTCGTAGGGCATCACTTCCGTCCGGTCACGCGGCTGAGGCGAGGGGTTGCGGGGCGGCCGAGTAGTTCGGCCGGCGGCCGTGCACGATGGAAAACACCACCGGCACGAAGAACAGGGTGGCGATCGTGGCGAACATCAGGCCGCCGATCACCGCGCGGCCGAGCGGCGCGTTCTGCCCCGGCTCGATCGCCATCGGCGCCATGCCGATCATCATCGCGAGCGCGGTCATGATGACGGGGCGCAGGCGCGTCGCCCCGGCGTCGAGCGCGCTGGTGATCGCGTCCCTGCCCAGCAGCAGCTGCTCGCGGGCGAAGGAGACGACGAGGATCGAGTTCGCCGTGGCGACGCCCATGCACATGATGGCGCCCGTCAGCGCCGGCACGGAGACGTGCGTGCCGGTGGCGAACAGCATCCAGACGATGCCGGCGAGCGCGGCCGGAAGGGCCATGATGATCACGAAGGGGTCCAGCCACGACTGGAAGTTGACGACGATCAGCAGGTAGATGAGCACGATCGAGAAGGCCAGCCCGACGACGAGCTGGGTATAGGCGTTCGACATGGTCACCGCCTGCCCGCGGATCGTCACCACGGAGCCCTTCGGCAGCTCGGGGCGCGAGGCGTCGATGATCTTCTGCACCTCGGCGATGACGCCGCCGAGGTCGCGCCCCTGGGTGGTGGCGAGCAGGTTGATGGTGCCGCGGATGTCGTAGTGCGTGACAACCGCCGGCAGCGGCTCCGGCGACAGCGTCGCCAGGCCGCCGAGAAGCTGGCTGGTCCGCCCCGTGGTGATCGGCACGTTGCGCAGCGTGCCCAGCGTGTCCATGCTGTACTGCGGCGTCTGCACCGAGACGGCGTAGGAGACGCCGTTCTTCGGGTCGAGCCAGTACGTCGGCGCGGTCTGCGTCGAGCCCGACAAGGTCGCCTGCAGGGAGTTCGCGGCATCGCCCTCGGTCAGGCCGACGGTGCCGGCCATGTCGCGGTTGAAGTCGACCTTCAAGGCCGGCGAGCGCAGCTGTTCCTGGATGCGCGGGTCGGCGACGCCGACGATGTGGCGGATCTTCGCGAGCAGCGCGATGGCGTAGTGGCGGTTCGCCTCGGCGTTGGCGCCGGCGATCTGCACGTCGAGCGGCGCCGGCGAGCCGAAGTTCAGGATTTGGCTGACCATGTCCGCCGGCAGGAAGGAGAAGGTGGTGCCGGGGAAGAGGCGCGGCAGCGAGGCGCGCAGCTCGCGCACCATCTCGCCGGTCGACGCCTCGCCCTCGTTCAACGTCACCAGCATGTCGGCATCGAAGGTGCCGATCGTGCCGGAGTTCGAGTACGACACGTTGATGCCGCTGACCGGCAGGCCGATGTTGTTGACGACGCTGGACACGCGATCGCGCGGCAACGTCTGGCGCACCCGAGCCTCGATGCGCCCGACCAGAGCCGTCATCTCCTCGATGCGGGTGCCGGCGGGGGCGCGGACGTGCATGCGGATCGCCGGCGCGTCGACCTCGGGGAAGAAGTCGCGGCCGAGCAGCGGCAGCAGCAGGAACGACGCCGCGACGATCGCCAGGAAGCCGCCGGCGAAGGCGAGGCGGTGCAGGAGCGCGAGCTTCAGCATGCCGAGGTAAGACTGGCGCACCCGTTCGAAGCCGCGCTCGAAGCGGGCGAAAAAGCCCTTGCGTTGCGGCCCATGGCCGTCGCCGTGGGGGGCATGTCCGCCCGAAGGGTGCCCCGGCCCGTTGCGCAGCAGGAACCGCGCCATCGTCGGCACCACGGTGTAGGTGAGGAGGTAGGAGGCGATCATCGCGAACACCACCGCCTCGGCGAGCGGGCGGAACAGGTAGCCGGCGACGCCGCCGAGCGCCAGCAGCGGCACGAAGGCGATGCAGATGCAAAACAGCGCCACCGTCGCCGGCGGCATGATCTCCTGCGCGCCGCGGGTGATCGCCGTGACGATGTCCTCGTGGAGTTCCTCCATGTGGCGGTTGATGTTCTCGATCGTCACCGTGGCGTCGTCGACGAGGATGCCCACGGCCAGCGCCAAGCCGCCGAGCGTCATCACGTTGATCGTCTGGCCGAGCACCCCCAGCGCCGCGATCGAGCACAGCACGGCGAGCGGGATCGACACGGTGATGATGAGCGTGGAGCGCCAGGAGCCGAGGAACACCAGGATCATCAGGCCTGTCAGCGTCGCCGCGATCAGCCCCTCGCGCACCACCGCCGCGACGCTGTCGCGCACGAAGGGCGACTGGTCGGCGACGAAGCGCAGGTTGACGCCGGGCGGCAGCGTCGCCTGGATCGCCGGAAGCCGCGCCTTGACGCCGGCGATGATGTCGAGCGTCGAGGCCGAACCGATCTTCAGGATCGACATCAGCACGCCCTTGCGGCCGTCGAGTTCGACGACGTTGGTTTGCGGCGGGTTGCCGTTGTGCACGAAGGCGACGTCGCGCATGAACACCGTCGCGCCGTCCACCGCCTTGATCGGCATGTCGTTGAACTGCTCGATGGCCTTCGGCGAGTCGTTGAGGTCGACGATCCACTCGTAGGAGCCGATCTTCTGCGTGCCGACGGGGGTGATCAGGTTCTGCCGCGCCAGCGCCGCGCCGACGTCGGTGGCCGAAAGGTTGTGGGCTTGAAGCGAGCGCTGGTCGAGGTCGATCTGCACCTGGCGGGTGGTGCCGCCGTAGGGGTACGGCAGCTGCGCCCCGGCCACCGTCGCGAGCTGCGGCCGGATGAAGTTCAAGGCGAGGTCGTTCAGGGCCGACTGCGACAGCGTCTCGCTCGACAGGGCGAGCTGGATGATCGGCACGGAGGAGGCGTTGTAGACGAGCATCAGCGGCGGGGTGATGCCGGCCGGCATCGACTTCAGGATGGTCTGCGAGACCGCGGTGACCTGCGCCTCCGCGGCGTTGATGTTGACGCCGGGCTGGAAGAAGACCTTCACCACGCCGACCCCCGACAACGATTGCGACTCGATGTGCTCGATGTCGTTGACGGTGGTGGTCAGGATGCGCTCGTAAACCGAGACGATGCGCCCCGACATGTCATCGGGCGGCAGGCCGGTGTACTGCCAGACGACCGAGATGACGGGGATGCCGATGTCGGGGAAGATGTCGGTCGGCGTGCGCAGGATCGACATCACGCCGGCGAGCAGGATCAGGATCGACATCACGACGAAGGTGTAGGGGCGCGCGAGCGCCAGCCGGACGATGCCTGTCATGATCCCCGAAACGACCCTCGTGCGGCGCCGATGGGTTCTGCCCGACGCGTGCTCATCGTTATAGTCCGGTATGATGGCTGAAATAATCCTACACCGAAGCGGTCTCGCATTCGTGAACGGGGCATGACCTCGGCAGGACTGGCCCGCGCCCTGCTGGCCGCGCTGCTCCTCGCCGCCGCCCCGACGCGTCCCGCGGCGGCCGAGGGGCCGACCTACCTCGCCCATCCCTCCGCCGAGGCCCACCCCGCCCTGCTCGTCCTCTTGCACGGTTCCGGCGCCGCCGCGCGCGACATGATCGGGC
>CALMRL010000314.1 GCA_937873345.1 uncultured Beijerinckiaceae bacterium
GCCTCGAGCCGGTCACCACGGAGGTCGAGCGCTGATGGGCGACCTCCTCGCCGTCGCCGTGCTCCTCGCCTGCGTGCTGCTCGACCGCCGCGTGGCGCGGCGTGAAGCGCGCCGTGCCGCAGACGAGGATGTGGCGCGCGCACTCCGCGCGAACGCTACGCCAGGAGGCCAGCCGCCGTGCGCCTGACTCCCTCCCGCCACTCAAGATCGACGTCGGCCACATCGGGGCGGATGGAAACGCGCTCGATGCAGGCCAACGTCTCGGCACGCACCTCAGCCGGCAGGAAACGGATGAGCGCGCGCACGACGAACATCGCCGCACGCAGCTCGTGGATGCTCTCGCGTAGCTCGGCGTCTGTCATTCGTGATCTCCCGGGCCCTCGGGGGGTGACGATAGTCCGGGGCGGCGGCGGCCAACCGCTGTCCCGGACGCCAGCAGCCTGCGGGCCCGACGCCGCAGCGCAAGCTCACCTTTTCTGCACTTCGGCGCCCCGCGGCGCCGTCCCCGCTCCGCGCCTGTCCGGCGCGGAAGCGCCCGCCACGGGCGTTTCTTCCCGTGACCTGGACCGCCCCGCCTCGCAGCAGGGCGGCCATTTTCCGTTTCAGCAGCTCGGCCGCGCGCTCCTTGCCGGGATCGCCGCGCGGCTCATCGTGGGGTTGTCGCGATGAGCTTCACCTCCTCCTTCCGTGCAGCGTCGATCGCCGCACCCTCGATGCCCGCAGCATCGAGGATCGCCGTGCGACAAGCATCCCAAACTTCGCGACAAGAGTCTGATTCGACTCGACATTTGTCCCGCAAGGCGGCGGCCAGGGTCGGCCCGCGCACCTGCGACTACCTTCGCAAGCGCCACCCCGATCGCACGGCGGAGAACGTCGCCGCCGACGTCGGCTGCGGGGTCAAGGACACCACCATCCGCAAGATGCTGAACCGGTGCTCGGCGCCGCGGGCCGACCTGTTCGTCCTGCTGCTGAACGCCTACGGCCTCGACTTCCTGATGGCGGTGATGACGACCCCGCCGGCCTGGATGGTGGAGGCATATCGCGCCGAGGAGCAGGCCAGGCTCCGGCGCCAGCTCGCCGAGCTGCAAGCCCGGGTGGAGGCGCCGTGAGGGTGGCGATGCTCCGAGAGCGGCTGCGCGGCGGCATCGCCTGGATCGCCTGGGCCGCCGCCGCTGCATCGCTGAAGGCCTGGTCGAGGCTGGCGGCGCGCGAACGCGTGCTGCTGCGCAAGGCCGCCCGCCGCTGCGAGTCCCGCGCGGCCGCCGCCGCCAAGGGCACGAGGAGGCCACCATGCTGATCACGTCGGAGGATCATCGCGAGGCGATCAAGGCCGGCGAGCAGGACCAGCGGGCGGACATGAACCGCTGCTACCGCGAGCGCGGCATGCCGCTGGAGCTGATCGAGTCGCGCTTCCGCGGCCAGGTCCGGCACGGCACCAACGCCCTCGCGGCCTGGGTCGACCCGCGCGCCGTGGCCGCCATCCTGCGCGACGAGGCGGAGCGGGTCGATCCGGCCGAGGCGGCGGCATGCGTCGTCGCGATCGAGCAGCTCGGCCGATCGCTGCAGGCGATCCTGATCAAGTCGCTGTTCGCCGCCGGCTTCGACAGCCACACCATCGCGGCGTTCACGAACTGCGGCTTGGCGGAGGCCGACGTCGAGAGGCTGCGCACGGTCCGCGTCGTGTCGATCGAGGGCGCGCCGGCATGAGCGCGATGGCGCCGAGCACCGCGGCCCTGGCCGCCACGTCGGCGCGCTGCGCGCCTGCCTGCCCCACCGTGACCTCGTCGAGGCCGCGTGGACCCGCAATCTGCCCCTGCCCCGCCCGGAGGCGTCCGCCGCATGAGCGCCGCAGCCCCCTCCTTCGCGGACGACGACGCCGGCTGGGAGTGGGCGCGGGTCGTCACGTACGGGCAGAAGACGCACGTCGGCCGCGCCCGCGCGGAGCCGCGGATGGGCGTCGACGGGCTGCGCATCCAGATCCCGGTCGACGGGCAGCTGTTCGGCCGCGGCACGACCACGGTGTGGGTCGCCCTGCACAAGATCGTCTTCTACGCGCCGATCACCCGCGACGCGGCGATGGAGGCGAGTTGGGCGCGGGGCGCGGCGACCCCGCGGCCGTTCAACGACGAGGACGACCCCTCGCAGCGCTACGACGGGTTCGGCGCAACATGAACGCGCCCGCCGGTGCCTTCACGCTGTCGCGCTACGACGAGGCCTGCCGGCTGCTCGCCGAGGCACGCGCCGTCGACGAGGTGAAGGACGTCCGCGACAGAGCCGACGCCCTGCGCATCTACGCCCGCCAGGCGAAGAACCGCGCGTTGGAGATCGATGCTTCCGAGATCCGTATCCGCGCCGAGCGGCGCCTCGGGGAACTGATCGCGGCCTGCCGCGCGGACGGCTCGATCCGTCCCGGTGCCCACGGCCCGCACCGCGGCCTCGAAGCTCGTCTCGCGGGGACGAGCACGCCGACGGCGCGTATCAGCCTAGTCGACGCCGGCATCACCGGGAAGCTCGCCGACCACGCCCGCAAGCTGGCGGCGCTCGACGCCGAGGACTTCGAGGGTCGCCTCGGTCGCCGGCGCGAGGAGATCAGCGCCGGCGCGCGTCAGTTCTACGCCAGCCTGCTCGACGGCGACCCCGGCATCAAGGCCGCCGCGCGCGCCCAGCGCGAGGCCGACCTCGGCGCCCGCCAATGCGCCTTCCCCAACGGTCCCCGCTACGGCGTGATCCTTGCCGATCCCGAGTGGGCCTTCGAGCCGTGGTCCGCCGTGACCGGCATGGATCGCTCCCCGGCGAACCACTACCCCCTCAGCCCGCTCGAAGCGATCTGCCGGCGCCCGGTCGCGTCGATCGCGGCCGAGGACTGCCTTCTCGCGCTGTGGGCGACCGTGCCGATGCTGATGGAGGCGATCGTCGTGCTCGACGCCTGGGGGTTCGCCCGGATCGATCGCGACCCCTCCACCGGCTTCCTGCAGCTCGACAAGAGCGCGGCGCGCTACGTCTCGTCGGGGTGCTGGACGAAGAACCGGCCCGGCGCCGGCATCGGCATGGGGCACTGGTTCCGCGTCGACCACGAGATCCTGCTGATCGCGACGCGCGGCCAGGTGCCGGCGCCGGCCAAGGGCGCGCAGGCGCGCAGCGTCTTCGACGTGCCGGCGAGCCGGGTGCACTCGCAGAAGCCCGAGCTCGTCGCCGAGATCCTCGACTCGTACTTCCCCAGCCTGCCGAAGATCGAGCTGAACCGCCGCGGCGCGCCGCGGCCGGGGTGGGACGCGTGGGGCAA
>CALMRL010000315.1 GCA_937873345.1 uncultured Beijerinckiaceae bacterium
TCGGCACCGGCACGTAGCCGTCCAACCAAAGATATTCGAGCTTGTATTTCGTCATGCGAGATTCCGGTGGAGCGCCCCGGAGCCCCTCGTTCCTGTCAGGCCGTGGCGGGTTGTCGCCGATATCGAGCACGAAGCATGCCATCGCTTCCTCGAACCCCGATTGACGGGTGGGGCGGCAGGTCGCACGCCTCTATTCGCCGATCTACTTGCGGCATCGCGCAGGACGGAGAGGTATAGTGACTCCGTTGGTCCTGTGCCGCCGCCCGGCCGTGCGCCCCGGCAGACATTCCTGCGAAGCGGCGCGAGCCGCTCGCGACATGCGCGGCACCCCAAAGTCCTTGCGACCAGGCTGATCGCGGCGCCGTCCAAAGCGGCTCAGTACCTCACGGAGATACCCGTGTAGACCTGGATATCCGGAGCCGCCCGGTTCAAACCGACGTTCGTTCCCGCATCGAGCTGCAGCGATGGATTGACGAGATAGGCGAGCGCGAAATCGGCCGTATAGACGTTCGGCGATGCGCGCTCGGCCGGCACGGAGGCGAAGACCTCGGCGAAGGCGGTGAGATTCTTGATGCCGGGGACGGGGTGGGAGATGTTGACGAGGTTGGTGAAGTTGGCATGGCGCCCGCTGTTGTTGGCGTTCTTCAGCGCATCGAACTCGGGGTCGAACAGCAGCACGAAGTCGTTGGGCAGCTTGTAGGAGATCGGGATAATGACGCCGCCCTCGACGACGCCGTTGCTGATCACCGCCCGCTGGCTCGGCGCCTTGACGTAGGGGATGGCGGCGATCGCCAGGTCGCCGCTGTCATTGCCGATGAAGTTGATCTTGCTTCGGAGGAAGACGTCGCCGAAGCCTTGGGCGTGCATCGTCGGCGAAAGATTGTCGCCCGAGCTGACGCTCTGCAGCCCGTTGAACTCCACTTCCAGGTCGATCGAACTCGTCAAGCCGAGCTTGTAGGCGGGGTCGAGCGCCTCGAAGCTCCGCGTCTTGATCCCGGCCGTGTTGTCATAGGTGAAGTTGGCGAGGTCGCTCTCGATTTGGAAATGCCCGGCATCCACCGTCTGCGCCACGTTGGCCTTGGGCGGCCTGTCCGTGCTCAGCGGACGCAGGGCGGAATCGGGCGTGGGATTGAGCAGCGAGGACTTCGGGTTCAGCAGCGTGAAGAACACGTCCGAGAACGTCGGAAGCGCATCGTTGGCGGCAGGCTGCCCGGCCCTTGCCGGCTCGGACGCCATCGCGCCGGCGGCAAGCAGGGCTGCGGCGAGAAGCACGACGCGGCGACGAAAGGGGACCATCATGCCGGGCCTGCCGGCGCGAGCGGCGCGACGGCATGGTTGTCGGAGAACGCTGCCACGCTCGAGAATCTCCTGCCCCTCGCTCGCGGATGGGTCAGGAACCGCGACGTCTTTTCAAGCACCGCGCGTTTCTTCGTTGAAGACCGAGGCAATCCTGCATCAGACCGTCGGCGGCGCGGCTCTCGATCCTTGCCGATCCTCTCGCGCTCCAGCCCTCACGTGTTCATCGACTCGAAGAAGGCGGCGTTGCCCTTGGTGTCGCGCAGCTTGCCGACCAGGAACTCGATGCCGTCGGTGACGCCCATCGGGTTGAGGATGCGGCGCAGCACGTACATCTTCTTGAGCACGTCGGGCGGCACCAGCAGTTCCTCCTTGCGGGTGCCGGAGCGGGCGATGTCCATCGCGGGGTAGGTGCGCTTGTCCGACACCTTGCGGTCGAGGATGATCTCGGAGTTGCCGGTGCCCTTGAACTCCTCGAAGATCACCTCGTCCATCCGCGAGCCGGTGTCGATCAGCGCGGTGGCGATGATGGTGAGCGAGCCGCCCTCCTCGATGTTGCGGGCGGCGCCGAAGAAGCGCTTGGGCCGCTGCAGGGCGTTGGCGTCGACGCCGCCGGTCAGCACCTTGCCCGACGACGGCACGGTGGTGTTGTAGGCGCGGCCGAGCCGGGTGATCGAGTCGAGCAGGATGACGACGTCGCGGCCGTGCTCGACGAGCCGCTTCGCCTTCTCGATCACCATCTCGGCGACCGCGACGTGGCGGGTCGCCGGCTCGTCGAAGGTGGAGGCCACCACCTCGCCCTTGACCGAGCGCTGCATGTCGGTGACCTCCTCCGGCCGCTCGTCGATCAGCAGCACGATGAGGTAGGCGGTGGGATGGTTGGCCGAGATCGACTGGGCGATGTTCTGCAGCAGAACCGTCTTGCCGGTGCGCGGCGGCGCCACGATCAGCGCGCGCTGGCCGAAGCCGATCGGCGCCACGATGTCGATGACGCGGGGGGAAAGGTCCTTGCGGGTCGGGTCGTCGATCTCGAGCTTCAGCCGGCGGTCGGGATAGAGCGGCGTCAGGTTGTCGAAGTTGACCTTGTGCCGGACCTTCTCCGGCTCCTCGAAATTGACCGTGTTGACCTTGAGCAGCGCGAAGTAGCGCTCGCCCTCCTTCGGCGAGCGGATCGGCCCCTCCACCGTGTCGCCGGTGCGCAGGCCGAAGCGGCGGATTTGGCTGGGCGAGACGTAGATGTCGTCGGGGCCGGCGAGGTAGTTCGCATCGGCCGAGCGGAGATAGCCGAAGCCGTCCTGCAGCACCTCGACCACGCCGACGCCGACGATCTCGATGTCGCGCAGGGCGAGCTGCTTGAGGATCGCGAACATCAGCTCCTGCTTGCGCAGCGAGGAGGCGTTCTCGACCTCGTGCTCCTCGGCGAAGGCGGTCAGCTCGGTCGGCGACTTGTCCTTGAGGTCGGCGAGCTTGATCTCCTTCGGGCCTGCGTAGGGCGTGGGCGCGGCGGGAGCAGCCGGGTCCTGCGCCATGTCTTCCGAGACGACGTCTGTCATGTCAGGCAATTCACTCGACGGGGCCGGCACGGGAGCCGACCGCAAGTTCAAGGCGGGGGATCGGGCGGGATCGATCCGGCTTGGCCGGGAGCGCGGGGCGCGCGACGATCGAGGCTGCCCAGGAGGAGGGAAGCCGCTGTATAGGTTTCGCCCCGGGCTTTGGCAAGGTGACGCGAGCCGAACGAACCGGCCGGCATGGTGCATGCTGGCCCGCGGCGCGGCCGGAAGGATGCAGCGAGGAGGGCGCGGTGGCGATTGCGGGCAGGGGCGGGCGCGGCCGATGACGGGCGGATCGCCGTTTGCCGTCTGCGAAGCGGCCACCGGCGGGCCGCCGCTCGTCGCCGTGCGCGACGTCGCCCGCACCTTTCCCGGCGGCGCGTCATCGAGCCCGGTGCTCGCGCTCGACGGCGTCAGCCTCGACGTCGCCGCCGGCACGGTGTTCACCCTGCTCGGGCCGTCGGGTTGCGGCAAGACCACCCTGCTGCGCGTCATCGCCGGCTTCGAGCATCCTGACCGCGGCGACGTGGCTCTGGACGGCCGCTCGATCCTCGCCGATCCGCCGAACCGGCGCCCGGTCAATACGGTGTTCCAGTCCTACGCCCTGTTCCCGCACATGAGCGTCGCCGACAACGTCGGCTTCGGCCTCCGCAACCGCGGCCTGAGGGGTCGCGAGCTGGAGGCGCGGGTCGGCGAGGCCCTGTCC
>CALMRL010000316.1 GCA_937873345.1 uncultured Beijerinckiaceae bacterium
AAGAAGTTCTCGATCCGCATGCCGCCGACCCGCTTCGTCACGTTGTAGAGGTGAAAGGCGGTGCCGATCACGCCGACCGCGATCGCGCCGCCGTAGGTCGCGGTGCGCAAGCGATGGCTGTCGACCTCGCGCGCACCGGCGCCGTGCAGGCTCGAGAGAATCGTCAGCGCCGAAGCGATGAGCGGCGGGAACATCGCCTTGTGGCGGAACTCGCCACGGTAGTGCTCGATCGCGCTGGCGGCGCGCCCTGAACCGGCGATCAGCGCAGCGACGCCGTGCAACTGCCGCGTCGGGCTCTCGTGTGCGAGCGGCGTCGGGTCGGCGAGCGTGTCGATGTCGGCGCGCAGGCCATGGCGCTGCGCCAACGCGTCGGCGCGGCGGGCGACGTCCCCGAGGCGTGTCAGCACGTCGTCGAACGCTTCGCGGCTAGTTGCGGCGGCGCGGGGTCGGTCGGTCCGGAACATGACGGTCTCGCGTCGGGTGGGCTGGTCGCAGCGGGGCGGGCAAGAACGGCGGTCGTCGGCGCTGCAATTTCGGGTGAACTTCAAGGTTCCAGTCCCGTTGTCGGAAGACGATGGGCGCTGTCCGCCTCCTATCTGCGGCGACGACCGATCACGGCGGGCCCTCGATCACCGGTCATCGCCGCATCTGCCAGGTCGCGGGCCGCGCTTTGCTTTGCCCGATATTTCCGGAGTCGTGCCGTGAGCAAGAACGTCAGCGAGTTCGTCGTCGACCGCATGGAGGCCTGGGGCGTCAAGCGCATCTTCGGCTACCCCGGCGACGGCGTCGCCGGTATGGACGTGGCGGTCGACGATGCGGATCAAGCCGGGCGCATCAAGTTCGTGCAGGTGCGCCACGAGGAGATGGCGGCGTTCATGGCCAGCGCCCACGCCAAGTTCACCGGCGAGGTTGGCGTCTGCCTCGCCACCTCCGGCCCTGGCGCGGTGCATCTCCTCAACGGCCTCTACGACGCCCGGCTCGACCATCAGCCCGTGGTCGCCATCGTCGGCCAGCACGGCACGCCGGTGATCGGAGGCTCCGATCAGCAGGAACTCGACCTCAAGACCCTGTTCAAGGATGTCAGCGGTGCTTACTGCGAGATGGCTTCGACGCCCACGCAGGTTCGCCACATCGTCGACCGCGCCTTCCGCATCGCCATCGCGGAGAGGCGCGTCACCACCATCGTGCTGCCGGCCAACATCCAGGTTGAGCCGGCGGTCGAGCACCCGCCGCATCTCCACGGCTACGAGCATTCCTCGATCGGCTACGAGCGGCCCAACGTGGTGCCGACCGACGCGACGCTGCGCCGCGCCGCCGACATCCTCAACGAGGGCAAGAAGGTGTCGATCCTGGTCGGCGCCGGCGCGATGGACGCCACCGACGAGGTGATCGAGGTCGCCGACCTGCTCGGCTGCGGCATCGCCAAAGCGCTCCTCGGCAAGGCGGCGGTGCCCGACGACCTGCCCTTCGTCACCGGCTCGATCGGCCTGCTCGGCACCGAGCCCTCCTCCGACATGATGCTCGGCTGCGACACCTTCTTCATGATCGGCTCGGGCTTCCCGTGGACCGAGTTCCTGCCCCAGGAGGGCCAGGCGCGCGGCGTCCAGATCGACATCGATCCCGAGATGCTCGGCATCCGCTACCCCATGGACGTGCACATGCACGGCGACGTCCGGCTGACGCTCAAGGCGCTGATCCCCTTCCTGAAGCGCAAGGAGGACCGTTCCTGGCGCGAAGGCATCGAGAAGAACATCATCAAGTGGAACAAGCTCGTCGAGAAGCGGGCGATGGCCAAGGCTGAGCCGGTCAACCCGCAGCGCGTGTTCTTCGAGCTTTCGCCGCGCCTGCCCGACAACTGCATCGTCACGGCCGATTCCGGCTCGGTCGCCAATTGGTACGCTCGCGACCTCAAGTTCCGGCGCGGCATGATGGGCTCGCTGTCGGGTTCGCTGGCGTCGCTCGGCGCTGGTACACCCTACGCGGTGGCGGCGAAGTTCGCCTACCCCGAGCGCACCGTGATCACCTGCATGGGCGATGGCGCGATGCAGATGAACGGCCTCAACGTGCTGATCACCGTCTCGAAGTACTGGCGCGAGTGGGCGACGCCGCATTGGATCTGCCTCGTGCTGAACAACCGCGACCTCAACCAGGTGACCTGGGAGGAGCGCATCCAGTCGGGAGACCCGAAGACGATGTCGACGCAGTCGATCCCCGACTTCGCCTACCACAAATACGCCGAGTTGCTGGGCCTCAAGGGCATCTTCGTCGACGATCCCGAGAAGCTGGGGTCGGCGTGGGACGAGGCGCTCGCCGCCGACCGGCCGGTGGTGTTCGAGGCCTACACCGACGCCAACGTGCCACCGCTGCCGCCGCCCATCCCGCTCGACCCGGCGAAGAAGTTCATGGAGTCGGTGCCGCGAGACCCCGAGCGAGGCGGCATCATCCGCAACGTCGCCCGGCAGGTGTTCGGGGTGAAGGTGTAGCCCTCACACGCGGGCTTGATTGCTCGCGGCTGACGATACCCTGACGGGCACGCCTTCGTCATGCAGTTGCAGCGCCGCCCCGCATCGAGCCTAACGGCCGCCTTGCGCAGGCATCGGCCTCGCCGCGGCCAGTCTCGAAGCGCGGGAGGATTGGTCACCATCTAAGTGTTTAGTCCCGGCATTTGGTGGGTCGGATCGACCGTGAACCGATCCGGT
>CALMRL010000317.1 GCA_937873345.1 uncultured Beijerinckiaceae bacterium
TGGCCCGGTCTCAACCGGACGGGGACGGCGGTCAATTCGACCACGGCGCCCCGGCACGCCAACCTCGGCCAAGCCGGCGCCTACTCCGACAACCGCGTCGAGATCGAGGCGGTGCCCGCCGTGATGATGGCGGCGGAGTAAGCACACTGCGCGGTCCGCGCTGCGGACCGCGACTCGTCCACCGCCTCGCGCCTGCCTGGGCGGGCGCGAGCTATTGCGAGCGCAGGACAGCGATGCCGCATATCGTCAACGACAACTGCCGGCTGTGCCTCTTCACCGATTGCGTCGAGCACTGCCCGGTGCATTGCTTCCACGCGGACGAGGAGCGCACCTACATCGACCCCGAAGTCTGCATCGACTGCAGCGCCTGCGTGCCGGCCTGCCCGGTGCAGGCGATCAGCGAGGTCGTGGACTTCTCCGAAGAGGAGGAACGCTGGATCGAGCTGAACCGGAGCTTCGCGCAACGCCTGCCGGTGATCAGCGACAAGCGCAGCCCCTTGCCCACCGCCGAGGCGCAGCGCGAGGCTCTGGGTTTCGCGTGACCGCGGAAACGCTCAACGTCGCCATCGTCGGCAGCGGACCCAGCGGCTTCTATGCCGCCGAGGCCCTGTTCCGCGACGTCGAGGACGTCCACGTCGACATGTACGAGCGGCTGCCGACGCCCTTCGGCCTGGTGCGCAGCGGCGTCGCGCCGGACCACCCCAAGCTGAAGGACGTGACCGCGGTCTACGCCCGCCTGATGGCGGATCCCCGCTTCTCCTTCCTCGGCAACGTCGAGGTCGGCCGCGACGTGGCGCTCGCCAGCCTCCGGGATGCCTACGACGCCGTCATCCTCGCCTATGGCGCGGCCGGCGACCGCAGGCTTGGCATCCCCGGACAGGACCTCGCCGGTTGCCACAGCGCGACCGGGTTCGTCGGCTGGTACAACGGCCACCCCGACCATCGTGACCGCGCATTCGACCTGTCCCACGAGACCGCGGTCGTCGTCGGGCAGGGCAACGTCGCCGCCGACGTCGCCCGGATCCTCCTCCAGCCGGCCGAGGACCTCGCCTCGACGGACATCGCGGCGCACGCGCTCGACACCCTGCGCCGGAGCCGGGTGCGCGAGGTGCACCTCGTCGGCCGCCGCGGGCCGACGCAGGCCAGGTTCACGACCAAGGAGCTGCGCGGCCTGACCACCATCCGCGGCTGTGCGGTCACGGTCGATCGCACGGTGATGGCCGAGGCCTGCCGGCTCGAGCTGGCGGACAAACGCAACCCCAATGCGGCGAAGAACATCGAGCTGCTGGATGCTGTCGCCGCACGGCCCGATGCCGACCGGCGCCTCGCCCTGCGGTTCCTGCTCGAGCCCGAGGCCGTCATCGGCGCCGCGCGCGTCGAGCGCATGGTGTTCCGCCGCACGCGGCTCAGCGGTCCCCCGTTCGCGCAGCGCGCGACGGCGACCGAGGAACGGGTCGCCATCGAATGCGGCCTCGTCTTCACCTCGATCGGCTACCGGGGACGCCCGATCGAGGGGGTGGCGTTCGACGAAGAGCGCGGGGTCGTGCCCAACGAGAACGGGGTGGTCGCGAGCGACGATGCGGCGGATCCGCTCTACGTGACGGGATGGCTCAAGCGTGGCCCGACCGGCATCATAGGGACCAACCGCGCCGACAGCATCGAGACGGTCCGGCAGATGCTTGCGCATCTGCCTGGGCGCGGGCGCAAGCCGCCCGCCGCCCGCCGCGCCATCCATGCGTCGCTGCCGGGCGGCGCGGTCGTCGATGCGCAAGGTTGGGCGCAAATCGACGAGGCGGAGCGCGCCGAGGGCATCCGGGCGGGCAAGCCGCGCGAAAAGTTCGTCCGCGTCGCGGACATGCTCGATTGCCTGGGTCCTTCGGCCTGACTGGCACCAAGAAATCTTTCGGCACCGGCCCCGCAATGGCGGCCTCCGTTGCCGGAAGATGATGGGCGATCGCACGGCCGTTCCGGCCGATGCCGATCGTTTGAACCGCGTCCGGCCTAGCGGGGCGCAGCAGCGAAAGAAGAGGTCAACATGTCCGGCAGCCTGATCATTCCCGCCACCGTCACGAAGTTCGGCGTCAAAACCGCGACGCCGATCGAGAGCGATCTCGAGGGGTGGAAGAAGATCGACGGCAATCCCACGATGAAGACGTGGGTCGAGTACACCTCCGAGGACGGCTCGATGATCTCGGGCTGGTGGGCCGCGACGCCCGGCACCTACCACGCCACTTACGCCGCTCCGGAGTTCGTCCACATGATCGAGGGCGAGATCACCATCACGCCCGACGGCGGCCAACCCGTGAAGATCGGCCCTGGCGACGCCTTCGTCGTCGAAGCGGATTTCAAAGGCACCTGGGTCATCGAGAAGGACGTGTTCAAGCACTTCACGATCAAGCTGAAGTGATGCTGCCGGCGGCCGCAGCAGGCGGCCGCCGTTCCTCCATCCGAGGGCGACGGGCACCGTGACCATCCACGCCGTCCCGGATCAAGCGCGCAGCCCCAAGTTGGTCGACGGCTTCGGGCGCAGCGTCTCGTACTTGCGGGTGTCGGTGACGGATCGCTGCGACCTGCGATGCACCTACTGCATGTCCGAACGAATGAAGTTCCTCCCCTCCGACCGGCTGTTGAGCCTGGCCGAGATTGACCGCATCTGCGCGGCCTTCGTCTCGCGCGGGGTGACGAAGATACGCCTCACAGGCGGCGAGCCGCTGGTGAGGCGGGACTTCCTGGACCTTGCCCGGTCGCTCGGCCGACACCTGCGCACGGGTGCGCTGAGCGAGCTGACGCTCACCACCAATGGGACGCAGCTCGACCGCTACGCGGCCGAGCTCGCCGCGATCGGCGTCCGGCGCATCAACGTGTCGCTGGATACGCTGAACCCCGACCGCTACCGCAGCGTCACGCGAGGCGGTCGCATCGATCGCGTGTTGTCGGGCCTGGACGCCGCGCAGCGCGCCGGCCTGCGCGTCAAGCTCAACGTCGTGGCCCTGCGTGGCATCAACGAGTCCGAGATGGAGGAGATGGTCGCCTGGGCCCATGCGCGAAGCATGGAGCTGACGCTGATCGAGACGATGCCGCTCGGCGACACCGGCGAGGACCGCACCGACCGCTACCTGCCGCTGTCGACCGTCCGGGAAGCGCTGGAGCGCAGCTTCGCCCTCGATCCCTTGAGCGACTCGACCGGTGGCCCGGCGCGCTACGTCCGCGTGCGGGAGACGGGCGGGCGCCTCGGCTTCATCACGCCGCTCACCCGCAACTTCTGCAGCGGCTGCAACAGGGTGAGGGTCGGCTGCGACGGCACGCTGTACAGCTGCCTCGGGCAGGACAACAAGGTCGACCTGCGTGCCGCCGTCAGGGCCTCGGAGGCGGACGACGCCCTTCACAACGCGATCGCGCGCCCTCGCCACCAAGCCCCTCGGCCATGACTTCGTCATCGCGAAGCGCGAGCAG
>CALMRL010000318.1 GCA_937873345.1 uncultured Beijerinckiaceae bacterium
CTGCAGGGCGTCGATGCCGGCCGAGGTGGCGCGCCGCGCGCTCAGCACCTTGGGCCCAATCACGGCGATGCCGAGGAAGGTCACGAGCGCCGCCGCGGCGAAGCCCATCACCTCGGGAGGCAGGCGGGGCGTATCGTCTGTCGTGCGGTGCTGGGCCATGCCCTCGTCTCCCTGTCGCGTTCTGCGGCAATGCCGCAGGGCCTCAGGAGATGCATGCCGTCGCTCGCGGGGGCCGGCGGCGCGCTATTGCGCCGGCTGCACACGGCTGCCGACCGGCACGGCGATGTTCACCACCAGCGCCACCGCGACGTTGACGGCGAGCGCGATCAGGCCGGTGTAGAGCGTCACCTTGCTGTCGCCGAGCACGATGGTATGCAGCGGCTTCATCCCGTCGGCGTAGATCAGCGACGTGCCGGTGATGAAGCCGACGGCCCAACCGACCAGCAGGGCGGGCGCGCGGAACCAGCCGGTGAACAGGCCGAACACCACCGCCGGGAAGGTCTGCAGGATCCACATGCCGCCAAGCAGCTGCAGGTCGAGGGCGAACTGCGTCGGCAGGGCGACGATGAACACCAGCGCGCCGAGCTTCACGCCGATGGAGGTGATCTTGGCGACGTTGGCCTCGCCGGCGGGCGTCACCTCCGGGTTGACGTAGGCCTTCCAGAAGTTGCGGGTGAACAGGTTGGCGGCGCCGATCGACATCACCGCCGCCGGCACCAGCGCCCCGATCGCCACCGCCGCGAAGGCGAAGCCGGCGAACCAGGAGGGAAACATCGCCTGGAAGAGGGCCGGCACGACGTCGTTCTTGTCCGCCACCTTGAGGTGGGCGGCGAGGCCCATGTAGCCGAGCAGGGCGAGCAGGCCGAGCAGCAGCGTGTAGGCCGGCAGCAGCACGGCGTTCTTGCGGATCGTCGTGGCGCTGTTCGAGGCGAAGATGCCGGTCAGCGTGTGCGGGTACATGAAGGCGGCAAGCGCGGAACCTAGCGCCAGGGTCGCGTAGGGCAGCACCTGGCCGGGCTTCAGCACCAGGCCGGCGGCGAGCTTGCCGCCCGACGCCGCAACCTTGCCGTCGAGCGCCTCGCCGGCGGCGTGGAACACCGCGCCGTAGCCCCCGAGCTTCGCCGGCACGATGATCACCGCCGCGAGCACGGCGATGTAGATCATGATGTCCTTGACGAAGGCGATGAGGGCCGGCGCGCGCAGCCCCGACGAGTAGGTGTAGAGCGCCAGGATCAGGAAGGCGATGACCAGCGGCACCTCGCCGGCCACCGTCTCGCTGAGCCCGAAGCCGGTGAAGAGGCCCGCGAGATTGAGCGCCTTCAGCACCGCCGCCATGCCGACGAGCTGCAGGGCGATGTAGGGCATGGTGGCGATGACGCCGGTGGCCGCGATCGCCGCCTCCAACGAGCGCGAGCCGTAGCGCCCGTACACCACGTCGCCGGCGGTGACGTAGTTGTTGTCCTTGGCGACCTTCCAGATCAGCGGCATCACCGCGAAGACGAAGGGATAGACGATGATGGTGTAGGGCAGCGCGAAGAAGCCGTAGGCGCCGATCGAATACACCACCGCCGGCACGGCGATCACGGTGTAGGCGGTGTAGAAGTCGCCGCCGACGAGGAACCAGGTGATCCAGGTGCCGAACTGCCGTCCGCCCAGGCCCCACTCGTCGATGTGAGCGAGCGTGTCGGGCTTGCGCCACTTGGCGGCGACGAAGCCCATCACCGTGACCAGCACGAAGAAGAAGACGAAGACGCCGAGCGCGACCGGGTCGATGCTATTCGTCACGGGGCACGCTCCGGTAGACGAGCCAGATCAGGAGCGACGTGATGGGCACCCAGAGCAGCTGATACCAGTAGAAGAAGGGAAAGCCGAAGAGATCGGGTTGCGCGGTGTTGTAGAACGGCACCCAGAGGAGCCCGAGATAGGGGACGAGGAGGAGAAGCCAGAGCGGCGAGAAGCGGGTCGGCATGGCGCCTTGCTAGAGCAGCGCGAAAATCCCGTCCAGCCGCCGAACGGCATTCCCGCGGCCATCAACAGCAGCGATCGGCGCAGGGTGGCGCTTGCGCCACGCCGGTGCCCACGGCCTGTTGGCGTCATGTCCGCCAGCCCCACCCCAGCCGAGCC
>CALMRL010000319.1 GCA_937873345.1 uncultured Beijerinckiaceae bacterium
GGTTCACCGACCGTTGGCGCCCGCATCGGGCGACGACCTGCAGCCGCCGACGGCGCGATCGAGCCTCAGGCGCCGGCCGCCGCCGCCCAGACCCCCGTGTCGGGGTAGACGATGAGGCCGGCGATGGCGAGAGCGATGCCGTAGGGAATGCCGGCGCCGCGCTCGTGCAGCCGCGTCACCCATTCGATGCCGACCACAAAGCGCGGCAGCGGGATCAGCCGCGCGTAGATGATCGACAGGGTCAAAGCGCCGCCGATCAGGGCCGAGTCGAGGCCGTAATCGCCGAGATGCTCGAAGCCGACCCAGACCGCGGTCGCCGCGGCGAGCTTCGCATCGCCTCCGCCGATCCAGTTCCTGGCGAACATGACGAAGGTGACGACCAGGACGCCGAAGCCGCAGGCGAGATGGAGGCCGATCTGCCGGCCGTCCAGGCCGGCCGCCAAGGCGAACACGGGGAAGGCGGTGATCAGGATCAGCGAAATGCGATTGGAGATGGTCATGGTGAACAGGTCGGACAGAGCCGCGAAGACCATCAGGGCGGGAAAAACGATCAGCGTCGCGACCTGCAGCATGGGATGCTTCCCGGCTCTCGAGGCCGCCGGTGCGGCCAACCTGACGGCGAGCTTGGCACGCCGGGTTTACCCCTTCGTTACGCTGCCGCGAGGTCGATGCGCCCAAGGCGCCGGTGCGGCACCAACAAACCGACGGCCCCGGTCAGCCCGGGGCCGTCGCATCTTGGAGCATGCCCGTCGAGGATCGCGAGCGATCAGGTCAGGTTGCCGGAAACCTGGGTGAACTTGTTCTTGAGGTTCTGGCCGACGGTGCTGACGGCGGTGATGATCGCGACGGAGATCAGGCCGGCAATCAGGCCGTACTCGATGGCGGTGGCGCCGGACTGGTCGGCGGCGAAGCGGTTGAACAGCGACTTCATGTGGATTCCCCTGCGTTAGGTTCTGCCCTGCGTCCCAACCTGCTCGTCCCGAGATGTCCGGCTGGAATGACGGTGACCCTAGGTTTCATCCCTTGCGATCGAGTTAAAGCAGGAGGCGCGGGCGCGTTGCGGCGGAAGCTCCGCGCGCTATGCCTAACGTTCGGTCACCGCGTCCGCACCCCTCGGCGACGGCAACGTCCCGGCTTGCCGACTGCGGTTCGCCGAAGCGTTTCACGCATTGTTATCGGTCGGGTGCCTAGGCTGCCAACGTGTACCGCGTGCGTTGGAGAGGCACCCATGCGTAGGTCCGGCCTCAGGCTCAGAATGGGTCTGGCAGCTTGCGTCCTCCTGCCGATGTTCGCAGGGTTGGGGCGCGCCGAGGACGCGACCATCGTCGCGATCATCGATCAAGCACGCATGGTCAAGATTCCGGAGGGGACGGAAACGCTGGTGATCGGCAATCCCACCATCGCCGATCTCACCTTCCTCAAGCAGAACAATCTGATGATCCTGACGCCGCGTGCCTTCGGGCAGACCAACCTCATCGCCCTCGACGGCCATGGCAACGCCGTGGCGCAGTCGATGATCGAGGTCGTCGCCGGCGCCAACACGATGATCGTGCAGCGCGGGGGGGCACGAGAGTCCTATTCCTGCGCGCCGCGCTGCCAGCCGACGGAGCAGCTCGGCGACGACACCGGCTACATGAGCAAGGTCGCGACCGAGGCTACGGCCCACACGCAGAGGCTCGCGACGCAAGCAGCGCCGACGAGTCTCGGAACGCTGTCGAAGCATTGAAGCCGGATCGGCCCCGGGCGGACTCAGTCTGAGGCCTCCGCTCTCCGCCTCGCCGAGAGACACTCGCGATCCGCCCCCGGACGGTCTGCCGACGGCCGGTCTTCCAACCGCGCATCATTTCCCGCGCCCCGTCTGCCACCCGCGCGCAGGCGGCGGACGGCCTGGTCTTCGCTCAGATCGTCTGGTTGTAGGCGCCGACCTCGCCGTCCTCCCGCAGGATCGCATCGACCGCCGCGAACATCGCCCGCATGTTGGCCTCCGCCACGGGGCTCTCCACCACGACGACCAGCTCGGGCTTGTTGGACGAGGCGCGAACCAAGCCCCAGGTGCCGTCGGCGACCGTGACGCGCACGCCGTTGACGGTGGTGACCGAGCGGATCGGCTGGCCGATCAGCTGGCCCCCCGCCCCTGCGAGCGCCTGGATGCGTCTGGTCACCGCCTCCACCACGCCGTACTTCACCTCGTCGGCGCAATGCGGCGACATCGTCGGCGACCCGTAGGTGCGCGGCAGCTCGGCGTAGAGCTGGGCCATCGATTTCAGCGGGTTGCGGTCGAGCATGTCGAGCACGGCGATCGCCGTCACCAGCCCGTCGTCGTAGCCGCGCCCGATCGGCCTGTTGAAGAAGAAGTGGCCGGACTTCTCGAAGCCAGCGAGCGCGTCGAGGTCGGCGACGCGCCGCTTGATGTAGGAGTGACCCGTCTTCCAGTAGTCGGTCGCGACGCCGTTCGCCCTCAGCACCGGATCGGTGTCGAACAGGCCCGTGGACTTCACGTCGACGACGAAACGGGCATTCGGGTGCAGGGCCGACAGGTCGCGCGCGAGCATCACGCCGATCTTGTCGGCGAAGATCTCGTCACCCTCGTTGTCGACGACGCCGCAGCGGTCACCGTCGCCGTCGAAGCCGAGGCCGACATCCGCGCCGTGCTCCTTCACGGCCGCGGCCATGGCATGGAGCATGTGCAGGTCTTCAGGGTTCGGATTATAGCGCGGAAAGGTGTGGTCGAGCTCGGCGTCGAGCGGCACCACCTCGCAGCCGAGCCGCTCCAGCAGGCCGGGCGCAAAGGCGCCGGCCGTGCCGTTGCCGCAGGCGGCGACCACCTTCATGCGGCGCTTGAACGGCGCACGGTTCGCGAGATCGTCGAGGTAGCGCCGCGGGAATTCGGCCTCGAAGACATAGGCTCCGCCCTCGCGCGTGCGGCCGGCGCCGGCGAGCACGATGTCGCGCAAACGTCCCATCTCCTCCGGTCCGAAGGTGATGGGACGCTGCACGCCCATCTTCACGCCGGTCCAGCCGTTGTCGTTGTGCGAGGCCGTCACCATCGCCACCGCCGCGCAGTCCAGGTCGAACTGCGCGAAATAGGCCATCGGCGACAGGGCGAGGCCGATGTCGTGCACGCGGATGCCGGCCGCCGTCAGTCCGGACACCAGCGCGATCTTGATCGAGGAGGAATAGCCGCGGAAATCATGGCCGGTGACGAGCTTGGGCTCGACGCCCATCTCGTGGATCAGCGTGCCGAGCCCAAGCCCGAGCGCCTGCACGCCCATCAGGTTGATCTCGCGCTCGAACAGCCAGCGCGCGTCGTACTCGCGGAAACCGGTCGGTTTGACCATCGGCTCGGTCTCGTAGGCGAGCGTGTTGGGCCGTAGCGAGGCCTGGGGCTTGGGGAACATCGAGGTCCTGAACTGCGTGGCCTGACGACGGCATGGTGCGCCTGCCGCAGGATAGAGCGGTTTGCGGCGCCGCGGAACCGGATTCAGCGGCCGGAGTGGTCGGCCGGCAGCGAGCGATCAGGCCTCGTCGAGACGATAGGCCATGCGGATCGCGCCCCAGTGCCGCCCGGCGACGTAGACGGGCGCATCGAACTCCATGCGCATCTCCGATCTCGAGCCGGCACCCATGTTCCGGGCATAGCTCTGAACGAGGTAGGGGCGGAGGTTGCGCGAGGCCATCAGCGCGCTCCTTTCATCGGCGATGCGGCGGATCCGCGAGTGTCGGAAGTTCCAGCCGGCATCCTGTCCGCGGCGAGGTTCGGAGTAGCGCCGGTTGTGCACGGCGATGAAGGCGTTGCGATCCTGCAGGACGCAGAACTCCGGAGTGGGCGGCGCCAGCAGCTCGTCTTCGAGCCGATCCCGCAGACACCTGTCGAGGATCGCGCTCGAGCGGGTCCGATACTCCGCCGGCATGGCGTCGCCGACGGTGACGTAGCGATCATCGAAGAGGTCGCCTTCCTCCAGCTGTCCCGAGGCGATGGCCTCCTGGAGCCGTTCGGACACCTCGGCGGCGACCCGGCGCACGCGCTCGACATGAGGCGAATAGCGCGCCTGCAGCCTCGTCAGCTCGGTGACGATGCGCGCGCGCAGCGCTTCGCTCGGCTCGACGAAGACGGTCTCGAAGCCCGAGGTGCTCGGCGTCAGCAGGCGAAGCGCGAAGCTGCCCAGGCTCGGCGCCTCGACCTGCACCACGTCGCCGACCGCCGCCTCGGGAAGATCGGACGGCGTCGCGATCTGCATGCCGTCGATCGACAGATCGAGAACGTGCACGGCGTGAACGCCGTCGCCGTAGCGCAGCGTGCCCCCGAGCACCAGCGGCCAGCGCTGGTGCTCGCCCTTCTCCTCCAAATCGTCGCTGCCACTCTGGCGCAGCAGCACGATGGCATGCTCGGTCAGGCGGGCGAAGGCATGGCGCGCTCGCGTCGCCGCCTGCTCCGCCGAGGAAGTCATGGCATGCACCGTGCCGCCAAGCTTGCGCATGCGGCCGGCGGACTTGCGGACCTTCTGCGCGAGGCTCGCGACGCTTTCCGAACCGAGACCGATCTCGCGGGTCTGCTCGCCCTGCGCCACCATCGCCGCCCGCACCGCCGTGAAGACATCCTCCAGGCTGCCGATCGTCGTCTCGAACGCCCGCACCTCCGCCGTGTTGACGACGGCCCGGTCCCGGATCAGCTTCACCGATGCGACGATCTCGTCGGTCGCACGCTGCGTCTGATGCGACAGCGACTTGACCTCGCTGGCGACGACGCGGAAGCCGGCGCCGGCGGCTCCGGCCCGCGCCGCCTCGATCGTCGCGTTGAGGGCGAGCAGGTTGGTCTGCGCGGCGATGGCGGCGATCATCTTGAT
>CALMRL010000320.1 GCA_937873345.1 uncultured Beijerinckiaceae bacterium
CGCCCACGGGTTCGCCCGCGTCGCCGCCTGCACGCTGACGGGTCGCGTCGGCGATCCCGCCGCCAACGCCGGCGCGATCCTCGCCGCCGCTGAAGGCTGCGACGCCGCCGGGGCGGCGCTCTGCGTCTTCCCCGAGCTGTCGCTCTCCTCCTACGCCATCGACGACCTCCTGATGCAGGACGCTCTGCTCGACGCGGTGGCGGCCGGTGCGGAGCAGATCGTTGCCGCGTCGGCGAAGCTCACGCCGCTGCTGCTCGTCGGCGCACCGGTGCGCTGGCGCCACCGCCTGTATAATTGCGCGCTCGCCATCCATCGCGGCCGGCTCCTCGGCATCGTGCCGAAATGCCACCTGCCGAACTACCGCGAGTTCTACGAGCGCCGGCACTTCGCTTCCGGAGCGGGCATCGCGAACGAGACGGCGCGCGTCGGCGCGCTGGAGGCGCCCTTCGGCAGCGACCTGCTGTTCGAGGCCGGCGACGTGCCGGGGCTCACGGTGCACGCGGAGGTCTGCGAGGACCTCTGGGTGCCGGTGCCGCCCTCATCGCGCGCGGCGCTCGCCGGCGCCACCGTGCTCGCCAACCTGTCGGCGAGCAACATCACGGTCGGCAAGGCCGAGACCCGCCACCTCCTCACCCGCTCGCAGTCGGCGCGCTGCCTCGCGGCCTACGTCTACGCCGCGGCCGGCGTCGGCGAGTCGACCACCGACCTCAGCTGGGACGGGCAGGTCACGGTGGACGAGCTCGGCGACACGCTCGCCGCCTCGCAGCGCTTCCCCGCCGAGGGCGGTCATGTCTGCGCCGACGTCGATCTCGACCGCATCCGCCAGGAGCGGTTGCGCCAGGGCACCTTCGACGACAACGCACTCGGCGTGGACGCGCTGCCCTTCCGGCGCATCGCCTTCACGGTGGACCCGCCCGCCGTCGTGCTGGAGCGCCGCGTCGAGCGCTTCCCCTTCGTGCCGGCCGATCCCGCGCGGCTGGAACAGGACTGCTACGAGGCCTATTCCATCCAGGTCTCCGGGCTGGAGCAGCGGCTGAAGGCGATCGGCGTCAAGCGCGTGGTGATCGGCGTCTCCGGTGGCCTCGACTCGACGCACGCCTTGATCGTCGTCGCCCGCGCCTTCGACCGGCTCGGCCTGCCGCGTGCCGACATCCTCGGCTACACCCTGCCGGGCTTCGCCACCGGCGCGGCGTCGAAATCCCTGGCGCACGCGCTGATGGCGTCGCTGGGCGTTTCTGCGCACGAGCTCGACATCCGCCCCTCCGCCCGGCAGATGCTCACCGCCATCGGCCATCCTTTTGGGCGCGGCGAGCCTGCCTACGACACCACCTTCGAGAACGTGCAGGCGGGGCTGCGCACCGACTACCTGTTCCGCCTCGCCAACCACAAGGGTGCCATCGTGCTCGGCACCGGCGACCTGTCCGAGCTCGCGCTCGGCTGGTGCACCTACGGCGTCGGCGACCAGATGAGCCACTACAACGTCAATGCCGGCATCCCCAAGACGCTGATCCAGCACCTGATCCGCTGGGTCGCCGATGCGGGCCTGTTCGCCGAGGACGTGGGCGCGACGCTGCGCACCATCGTCGCCGGCGAGATCTCGCCCGAGCTGGTGCCGGTGGCGGAGGGCGAGCCGCCGCAGTCGACGGAAGGGGCGATCGGCCCCTACGAGCTGCAGGACTTCAACCTGTACTACACGCTGCGCTATGGCTTCCGCCCGTCGAAGATCGCCTATCTCGCCGCCCATGCCTGGGGTGACGCGGAGCGCGGCGCCTGGCCGCCCGGCTTCCCCGCGGAGCGCCGCCGCGCCTACGACCGGCAAGCGATCGAGCACTGGCTGGCGCTTTTCCTCCGCCGCTTCTTCGGCTTCTCGCAGTTCAAGCGCTCGGCGATGCCGAACGGCCCCAAGGTGGCGGCCGGTGGCTCGCTATCGCCGCGCGGCGACTGGCGGGCGCCTTCGGACGGGGCGGCGGCGGCGTGGCTCGCGGAGCTGGGAAAACGTTGATCCAGGGAGCTGGCTTGCCGCCGGGTTGATCCCGCCAGACTGCGTTCGGCCCGAACTCGCTATCGAAGCTGACCGATGCCGCACGCGGAGGCGGCCGTCCGTCATGCCGGGATCTGGTCAGTGCGCACGCTCAAGGCCGGCGAGGATGAGGTCGATCCCGGCCAGGAACTGCTCGCGGTCGTCGTGCTCGGCGAGGCGCGCCGCGACCTGGCGCACGAAGGGGTGGCGCTCGGGGTCGAGCTGCGCCCACCGCGCCGCGACGTCGCGGAGGAACGCTGCCCGGTCCTTATCGCCGCCAACAAGGCGCGAGCCGACCGCGTACTGCCCGGCGAGGCCGAGGACGAAGCTCAGCAGCGCGGTGGCGGCGTTGAAACGGTGCCGCTCGGCGACGCCGAGCGCCGTCACCTGCGCGCCGATGCCCGCCAGGATGCACAGCACGGCGTACTGCCACGGATCGCCGGAGAGCTGCGCGCCGACCCAGGGGTGCGCGTCGATGGCGTCGAACACCGCCAGCGCGAGCGCGCGGATCGCCTCGCGCGGTGGAGCGCTGGCGACCCGGTCCGCCAGGGCCCGGGCGATGACGTGGTCGGTGGCCGCCGCGAGCAGGGCGTGCTTGTCGGCGATGTGCCAGTAGATCGCGCCGCTGCCCGTTGCCAGCCGCGCCGCCAGCGCGCGGAAGGTCAGGCCGTCCGCACCGCCCGCATCGAGGAGGGCGACCGCGGCCTCGACGATCCGCTCCTTCGTCAGAGCGTCCGCGCGTCGCTCGGGTCGATGGGTCTCACCTGCCATGTCGACTGTCTTGACAGCTCTAGAACAACGTTCCAAATCATGCGTCTGGAACAATGTTCCATATGAGCTGTGGAGATGCGACGATGACCCCCGTCACGATCGTCGGCGCGGGCTTAGGTGGGCTCGTCCTCGCCCGCGTGCTCCACCGCCACGGCATCCCGGTGACGATCTACGAGGCCGATCCCTTCGCCGGCGCCCGGACGCAGGGTGGTCAGCTCGACATCCACGCGCAGGACGGGCAGGTCGCACTCGCTGCGGCTGGCCTCACCGATGCCTTCCGGGCGATCATCCACGAGGGCGGCGAGGCCACGCGCCTGCTCGACACTCAAGGCGCGGTGCTGTTCGAGCAGGGCGATGACGGCACCGGTGACCGCCCCGAGGTGCTGCGCGGCGAGCTGCGTCGCATCCTCCTCGAGTCCCTGCCCGAGGGCACGGTCCAGTGGGGGCGCAAGCTCGCCGGGATCACCCCGCGCGGCGATGGGCGGCATAAACTGGCGTTCCACGACGGGTCGACCGTAACCAGCCGCCTCCTCGTCGGCGCCGACGGCGCCTGGTCGAAGGTGCGACCCCTGCTGTCGGACGCGGTGCCAACATACGTCGGAACCT
>CALMRL010000321.1 GCA_937873345.1 uncultured Beijerinckiaceae bacterium
AGCCCGAGCATCGTGAACTGCCGTCGGGGTGGTCCGGCGGCAGCGTCCGCCCCGTTGGAGGCCTCGGCTGACGCGGGCAGGCGTTGGAGACGCATTGACGCAATGGGACTTCCGTGGTGAGACGCGGCGATCAAGAGGGGGACTGAGAGGTGGGGGACTACACGGCTCTGACGGAATGTCGCTTGAGTGGTTCCAAGAACCTCATTCCGGTGCTGAACCTCGGTCATCAAGCCCTCACCGGCGTCTTCCCGCCCTCGGCCGAGACCCCCGTCACCGTGGGGCCGCTTGAACTCGTCTGGTGCCCCGACTCCGGACTGCTTCAGTTGGCGCACAGCTACAGCCTCGGCGAGATGTACGGTGACAATTACGGCTACCGCTCAGGCCTGAACAAGAGCATGGTGGAGCACCTCGCCGCCAAGGTCGCCGAGCTCGAGCGCCTGGTCGAATTGGCACCCGGCGACGCCGTGCTCGACATCGGCAGCAACGACGCAACCTCGCTGCGCTCCTATACCGTCGGCGGTCTGGTGCGGACCGGGATGGATCCGTCCGGCGCGAAGTTCAAGCAGTACTACCCCGACGAGGTGCTGCTGGTACCGGACTTCTTCTCGGCGGAGGCCTACCGCCGCGCGGGCCGCAAGGCGCCGAAGATCGTCACGTCGATCGCGATGTTCTACGACCTCGAACGTCCCGTCACTTTCGCCCGCGAGATCGAGAGCATCCTGGCGCCGGGCGGCGTGTGGCACTTCGAGCAGAGCTACATGCCCTCGATGCTGCGCACCAACTCCTACGATACGGTGTGCCACGAGCACCTCGAATATTATTCGCTGGCGGCGGTACGGTCGATCCTCGACGCGGCCGGCATGCGCGTCATCGACGTCAAGATGAACGGCATCAACGGCGGCAGCTTCGCCGTGTCCGCCGTGCGTCGCGACGATCCGCGCCGCGGTGCCGAGAGCGTGGTGGAGTGGCTGCTGGCGCAGGAGGAGCGCCTCGGCCTGTCGACGCCGCGCCCCTACCGCCTGTTCGAGGAACGGGTGTTCGCCCATCGCCTGGACCTGCTGCGCCTGCTCGAGGCCTTGAAGGACGACGGCAAGACGGTGATCGGCTACGGCGCCTCGACGAAGGGCAACGTGGTGCTGCAGTTCTGCGGCATCGGGCCCTCGCTGCTGCCCTGCATCGCCGAGGTGAATCCCGACAAGTTCGGCCACGTGACGCCGGGGTCGCACATCCCGATCGTGTCGGAGACGGAGGCGCGGGCGATGAAGCCCGACTACATGCTGGTGCTGCCCTGGCACTTCCGTGACAACATCATGCGGCGGGAGCGCGAGTTCCTGCAGGCGGGCGGCCGGCTGATCTTTCCGTTCCCTGAGATCGAGATTGTTTGAAGGTTGGGATCGACGACTCTCCCATCTCGGGATCGTGACGCCGTTTACCTCGCCCGCAAAGTCCGATGTCGAATCATGATGCTTCTATCTGTTACGGCCCGCGCGCCTGAAGTACCACAAGGTTAGACGCAGCGATGTCTCTTGGCGAAATCAGCTCTAGCAAAAAAACCAAAAAGCTTTTCGCATATTTCGCGACCGCTGATGAAGTCGGTTTAAAACGACTCCGCAACTCGATTGCCTTACAGAAGGCTTTCGACGTGTTCGACGAAAATTCTGTGAAGGTTTTGACGATTGGCAGCCTTGGTTATCAGCCGACTGAAGATATACGCGAATATTTCGATAATATTATACTGATTGATACTTACCATATTGATAATGACGGCATTCAGCGGTTAAATTATTGTAGATTGAGAAATCCAAGCTTGGATTACGCAATGAAAATCAATGCGAAATGGCTGTATTTTTGTGATATTGACACGGTCTACATCAAGGTTGCAGAACCTGAAGAGCAGAATACAATAAATATTGCCAGAGTATACTGGCAGAAGGATGCAAATGAAACTATCGAGTGGTCGGTGGATCACATCGCCAATTGGGGCGAGGCCGTTTTCTCGGCCGGAAATTCGTGGTTTATCATTCATCATTCTATCTTCGGACGCTTTCGTTTCAACGAACATCTGTGGGGCTACACTTTTGATGATACTGAGTATTCCGTCCGCGTCTGCTCGGCAATGGGCGGTCCGCACAGGGTTGAGAATGCGCACGTCGTTCATATCTTCCATGAAAACTCACTGCGCAATCTGGAATATGTAAGTTATAATAGAAATCAGAGTATTTACAATGCTGTACTCAACATGACGCAATGGGATTGCGATCTTGCTGCTAAGTCCTATTATTATGACTCGCAGGCAAACGAAGCGATTGTTATCGAGTCGAACGAGCAGTCAGCTTTCTCTTCGGCGTGCGTCGGGGCCGGGCGCGTCAACGCAGTCGACAATCTCCTGCTTGTTCGCTGGAACGATCGAGGAGCGATCTACGAGGTCACCGGCGAGAAGCCATTTGAACAGACCTGCATCCGCATAGCATGCTTCTCCTTATCTTCGGCATCGTCAACAATCGACGTCGGCGACGGCAGCGAGGAAAAAGGTCTCCAGATTGATTTGCGCAACAACATGCTTTTTCATGGAAGTAAAATAGACCCATCAAACTTTGTCATCGATGGGTCCGTCCTCAAAGTTTGCAGGAAGGACAAGTCGATTGAGCAATATCGTATAACGCGCCTTGATTTAGAAAAAGTCTGACCTCGCCGATCGCGATGCATCAAATCATAGGGGCTTCTGCACGATCCACTTGGGCGGTTCTATCGACAAAGCCACACCTTCTTGCAGAGAAAATGCCGCCGCTCCTTTGACGACACCCGGCCAAGTCCAGTGATAGTCGTCGCCGATCAAGAATCCACCCGGTTCCAGCACCGTCCAGAATTCCTGCGCGTCACGAATGACCTCTTCATACTCGTGCGCCGCGTCGATGTGGATGACGGAAGCCTTGATGCCGAGGCGGCGGAGAATGCTGGCGGCGGTGGTCGATGTTTGCGGCATTGGGATGACGTAATCCACGACGCCAGCCGCGTGGACGTTCGACATGAATGTCTGATAAAGGTCCGGCATGCCGTTGCGCCGCTCGAACAATTCGCTTCCGGGACTCCAATGCTCGGGGGAACCGAGAAAGGTATCGACACAGATGACGCAGCCGTCGAGGCCCTTGCGTTTCATCTCGGAGGCCATCGTGATGGTGGACATGCCTTTCCACACGCCGACATCGATGACGATCTGCGAACCCGGCGTCGACACCAGACGGGAGAGGGAAGGATGGTTGCCGTTCCATCCTTGAACTTCATCTTCGACTTTGACTGGCTCAAAGCCTTTCCACACGTCTGTGCCGTAGAGCGTGAACATCAAATCTTGCTGAAGCTTGGGCATGTAGCACGTTCTCATGACGAGAGGGCATCCGCAACCTTCCTCTGGTCGATATGATCGCTAGCGCGGTGGTTTACCCGTTCTTCCTCGGTTTGGAGGATCAAGAGGCAATTAGCGTGTCCGACATTCGAGTGCGCCTGCGCAGCGGCGCCGTCACCGGCGCTTTCGCCTCCGCGATGACGCTCAAGAGGCGTTTCCGCGACCTGTCCCGCCTCGACTTCGGCGACGACACCTCCGTGCAGAACCTGCTCTCGCTCTTCTTCGTGGAGCAGGATAGTGCCCGCATCGAGCTGTTGATGGCGCGGGTGTCGCCGGGCGTGCGCTGGCGCATCCGCTTCGACGAAGCGCTGGGCCATCACCCCCTGGTGTGCAGCTGGACCTCGACCCGCCACGAGATCGGCTTCACCTTCGGGCGCTTTCTGTTCACCCGGCACTGCGACGACAGCATCCGGCGCTGGCGCGGCATGCTGGCCTTGTTCGAGCGCGTCGCCGCCGCCGGCGGCTTCCTCGGCAGCGTCGACCTCAACCTCAGCGATCTCGGCATCACGCCCGGCGCCTGCTTCTGCGACAACCGCGACGCCTTCGTCCTCATCCCCGACATGTCCTTCGTCGAGAGCGGCGGATACGAGAGCGTCCGCCGGCGGTTCGCCTCGCCCGTCCCCTGGGCGGAGCGATCGTCGACGGCCTTCTGGCGCGGCTCGACGACCGGGCATCCCCCGGTTTCGAACCTCGCGGAAAACCCGCGCGCCGCGCTCTGCCTGCTGGCACGCGACAAGCCCGAGGCGGATCTCGACGTCGGCCTTTCGCAGATCGTGCAGTTCTCCCCGGAGTGGACGCGGGCGGCCCACGAGGCCGGACTCGTCAAGCCGTTCGAGCCGTGGCAGATGCTCGACCGCCACCGCTACCACATCGACATCGACGGCAACACGAACTCCTGGCCGGGCCTGCTGTCCAAGCTGCACTGCGGCGGCGTCGTCCTCAAGGTCGACTCCGCTCACGGATACAAGCAATGGTACTACCACCGCCTGCTGCCCTGGGTGCATTTCGTTCCGATCCGCTCGGACCTCGCGGACCTCATCGAGACGCTGCACTTCCTGCGCCGCAACGACGGGCTCGCCGAGCGGATCGCGCGGCAGGGTCGCGGACTCGCCGCGAGCATGACCCTGGATGCCGAGCTCGACAGGGGCGTCGAAGCGCTGTTCGCCTATTCCATCATGCGCGCTCGCTCGCGTTGATCGCGGCTGCAGAAAAACGCTCCTGAGATCGTCGGCTCGCCGCCGCGAAGAGGCGTTTCGAACCTATCATCAGAAGGAAAAAGAACCTCTTTGATAGGCTGGAAGTCGGGTGCTATCGTTGGTGACGCTCACCCGTCCCTCGCACGAAGACTCGCTTCGGCAATGCCGTATTTCCGGTTTCCTTGAAAATAAATCAGAAAAGATAATATCCGTCGATGAGAGAACTGAAACTTGTTTTAATCTCCGGAGCGCCGCGAAGCGGAACGACACTTCTGAGAAATCTCCTCAATCTTCATGATAACGTCTTTGTCCTGCACGAGATCGCACTGACGGCTCCCCGGAGCCTGATCACCGAGGCCGAGAAGCTGCTGACCGGCCAACCTTTCATGTCATCCGATACGCATGCCGCCCCGGTGGACGACCCCGACGACGAGACCTTGCTCGATCGCTTCTATGCCGAGCGCGACGGGAAGCAAGGCAGCCATCCCGCGCGGCCCCGCATTGGACCAATGTGGAACGCCATCGGCAGCTGGCTGTCCGGCAAGCCCGACCTGCACCTCTTTGGCACCAAGCTGCCGCTCGCCTTCTGGAATTTCGGCGAGATCAAGCATCTCCTGCATGACGACGAGATCAAGACGATCTTCATCGTCCGCGATCCCGTGGATGTGGTTAACAGCTCGATGCGGCGCCGCTGGAACACCGTCTTCGGCAAGGACGACTGGCACATCGGCAACGTCCAGGCCGCGTGCCTCGAGTGGCGCAAGGCGTGGGATTACATCGTCGAGCGACACGCGATGGAGGCGTCGCGCACGAAGATCATCTCCTATCACGATCTATGCGCGGCGCCGGAGGCGTGCCTGCAATCCCTCATCTCGTTCCTCGATCTCCCGGAGACGCTGTTGAGCCACAACGTAGCGGAAGTGCCTGCGACGGTCCGGCAGAGCTTCCTGAGCAAGCAGGAGGCGGCCTATGTCAGCCAGTACTTCTGCGATCTGCCCGAATTGCGGAGCGAGGCGCAGGTCTTCGCCGCCATGGAACGACGCCCGAAGTTCTTTCCCCTCATCGAGGATGGCAAGCAGATCATGCTGTCGTCAGGCGAAAGCGACACCTATTGCCTTTCTGGCTTCTTCGATGCGGAGGAATGGGGTCGATGGAGCGGCCCCGAGGCGAGCCTCGCCTTCGCCGTCGAGGGGCCTGGCCAACACCTCGTCGAGATCCAGCTCAATCGCGCCTTCGACGATGGCAGCGGGTCGGCGATCTGCTCGTACTGCGTCAACGGTGGTCCTCAGACCCTCTTCGACGGCCTCAGCACGTCGAATCTGTTGATCGAGATCGATGTTCCGGAACCGATCGGGAAAGCCCGCGCCGTCGAGATCCTGTTCCGGGCCAGGGTCTTCAAGCAGCCTCATCATCAGCCGTTCCACGACGAAAGGGCGCTGGCCCTCGCCATTCTGTGGCTGCGCGTGACGCAGAAAGACCCCTTCTTCCCGGCATGAAGGCATCGCCGTACCGCGGGTGGACCCGCCGCGTCATGGATGAGTCCCGTCGCCTCGCGGGGCTCGACCCGTGGCGGCAGGCGGCGCACTAGCCGTGCCGCAAGACCTCGAAGCTGCGCCGCCGGCCGCGCGGGGATCGGGCGCCGCGCCGATCCTCTCCGAGCACCTCCGCCT
>CALMRL010000322.1:0-894 GCA_937873345.1 uncultured Beijerinckiaceae bacterium
CCGTCGGACCGTGCGGCCCGCTGCTGCTGGTCGTCTCGCTCAGCCCTTGATGGCCCAGAGTTCCATCTCGATGTCGGGAAAGGACCCGGCCATGTGCAGCGCCACCGCGCCCGATCCATCGAGTTCGCGCCACAGCGGCACGCTGGTGTCCAGCTCGAAGTACACCGTGCCCGCGCGATAGGGCAGTTGCCGCGGCGCCGCCGGCAGCGGGCGCACCGGCACGCCGGGCAGCGCCACGTTGACGAGTTGCGCGATCTGCTCGACCGAGCCGATCTTGATCTGGTTCGGCAGCTGCCGGCGCAGCTGCTCCACCGGCATGTTAGCGCGCACCGCGAGCACGAAGCCGGCGCGCAGCAGCGCACGGTCCTGGATGGTGCCGACGCGCACGCCGTGGCGGCGCTCCTGCAGCTCGATCAGCACCGCGGTCTGCTCCAGCAGGGCGGAGAGCGAGGCGCGCAGGTCGGCGAACACGGCGGCGAAGGTCGCCTTGAGGTCGTCGTGGCGGTAGTCGGGAAAACGGCTCGCGCGCTTCGACGCGGCGGTGAAGGTCGCGAGCTCGCCGGCCATTGCCAGGCACAGGCGGTAGAAGTCTTCCGGATGGGTGCGCCCGGCCTGGGTGGCAAGGTGGCGCAGCAGCGGCTCGTAGCGGTTGAGCGCCTGCAGCAGCAGGAAGTCGGCGATCTCGGCGGTGCCGCGCACGGTGGGGTCGGCGATGCGCGACGCGATCGCCTCGGCGCGGTGCGACACCAGCCCCTGCAGCTCGGCGACGAGGGCGGCGAGCGGCGGCTCGGCGCTGCAGTTCGTCACGGGGGCGATGAACTTCTCGTCGAGCAGCATCGCGAGGTCGGAGCGCACCTCGGTGATCCGCGCCACGGCGAGCCGCTCCAGCCCGGC
>CALMRL010000322.1:945-1457 GCA_937873345.1 uncultured Beijerinckiaceae bacterium
GTCGAGGAAGCGGTCGGAGTTCGCGGCGGCGGCCTCGTACTCCGCGCGGCGGTAGCGGGTGCCGGTGTCCTCGCGCCGCCCGGAGCCGACCTCGGCGAGGCCGGGCTGGCGCGCCGGCAGGGCGAGGTACACGGTCAGCTCGTGCACCCCCTCCGCCACCTCGAGGGGCGGCGGCAGGTCGGCGTCGCCCGGCGCCTCGAAGGGCGTGCCGTCGGGAAACAGGCCGCGGGCGTAGGTCAGGGCGAACCTGCCGACGCCGAGAAGCTCGCGATTGATCGCGAACTCCGACAGTCCCCAAGGGTAGGGCTGCAGTTCCCGCGTCGCGGCGCGCACGAAGCGTTCGGTCCAGCGGTCGGTCTGCTGGAAGTGATGCACCCTCAGGAACATCCCTTCCGACCAGACGACCCGGTTCTCCGCCAGCATCGACCATCCCCACCCTAGAGCACCGTCCTAAGCCGAAGTCGAGATCGCTCCGGCGATGGGAAGGCGCGACAAATCAATGAATCAAGGTC
>CALMRL010000323.1 GCA_937873345.1 uncultured Beijerinckiaceae bacterium
GGGGACGGAGACGGGCGCGTCGAGGCTTGCGGGTCCTGCATGACGGGAGATCGCAGGGCCGGCGATGGCCCGGTCATCGCGGACCCGCCACTTGCCGGAGCAGCGGCCGGGTCGTCCGCCACCGGCGCCGCCATGGCGCGCGGTATAGTGCGTCCCGCCGCCCCGCCCTGGCCCAGCCGCCGCAGCACCTCGTCAGGGGCCGGCAGGTCGGCGGCGTAGGCGAGGCGCACCAGCACCATGTCGGCGGCGGCGGGCGGGCGCGGCGCCTCCTTGACCTCGGAGAGCCCCTTCAGCAGCAGTTGCCAGGCCCGCGTCAGCACCGCCATCGACAGCGCCTTGGCGAACAGCTTGCCCCGCACCCGCTCATCGGGCGATGCGGTGGGATCGTCGGCCGCCGCCGGCACCAGCTTCAGCCGGGTGACGAAATGCACGAAGTCGGCGAGGTCGGCGAGGACCTGCCCCGGCTCGCCGCCGGCGTCGTGCAGCTCCTTCATCGTGCCGAGCGCGCCCGCCATGTCGCCGCGCATCAGCTGCTCGAATAGGTCGATGATGCGCGCCCGGTCGGCGAGGCCGAGCATGGCGCGCAGCGTCGCGGCGTCGAGCGTCCGCCCGGCTCCCGCCCCCAGCGCGATCGCCTGGTCGAGCAGCGAGAGGGCGTCGCGCACCGATCCTTCGGCGGCACGCGCGATCACCGCCAGCGCCTCCTCCTCCACCGGCACGTTCTCGCGCGCGCAGATGCGGGCGAGATGGGCGACCATCACCGGCGGCTCGATGCGGCGCAGGTCGAAGCGCTGGCAACGCGAGCGCACCGTGATCGGCACCTTCTCGATCTCGGTCGTCGCGAACAGGAACTTCACGTGGTCGGGCGGCTCCTCCAGCGTCTTCAGCAGGCCGTTGAAGGCCTGCTTGGAGAGCATGTGCACCTCGTCGATGATGTAGATCTTGGTGCGCGCCATCACCGGGCGGTAGCGCGCCGAGTCGATGATCTCGCGCACGTCGTCGATGCCGGTGTGGCTGGCGGCGTCCATCTCGATCACGTCGACGTGGCGCGACTCGATGATCGCCTGGCAGTGCTCGCCGTGGCCCTCCATGCGGATCGAGGGCCTGTCGATGCTGCCGTGCTTATAGTTGAAGGCGCGGGCGAGGATGCGGGCCGTGGTGGTCTTGCCGACCCCGCGCACCCCGGTCAGCATGTAGGCCTGGTGGATGCGCTCGAGGTCGAAGGCGTTGGACAGCGTGCGCACCATCGCCCCCTGCCCGATCAGGTCTTCGAAGGAGGACGGGCGGTATTTTCGCGCGAGCACGCGGTAGGGCTCGGCCTTCGCAACCGGCCCGCCGCCGGCCTGCGGCACGAGGCCGGCGAGCGCCTCCTGCTCGTGCCGATCCTGGTCGGCGAACAGCTTGCCGAGCCCTTCGGACGGGCCGGCATCGTCGGGCTGGGGGCTCTCGGGGAGGCTGCTCATCGCATCCCAAGTGGGGCCGGCGGGGAAGCCGGGTCAAGGCCCGCGGGATGCGGCCCATGCGGTGTGGCAAGCTTCCTGTAAGCTCCATCCCATCCCATCAGGGAGCGCGCGATGGCCAGGGTATCCGGCGTCCTCATCGACCTCGGCGGCGTGGTCTACGTCGGCGAGGCCGCGATCCCCGGCGCGGTCGAGGCGGTCGCGCGGCTGCGGCGCGGCGGGATGGCGGTGCGCTTCCTCACCCACCCCACGCGGCGGCCGCTGCGGGCGCTGGGCAGTGACCTCGGCAGGCTCGGACTCGCAGTGCAGCCCGGCGAGTTGTTCACCCCGGCGCTCGCCGCGCGCCACGTCCTGGCTGGCAGGGCGGCGCACCTCCTCGTGCATCCCGACCTGCGCGAGGATTTCCCCCGCGAGACGTTCGAGGAGACCGCCGGCGCGAAGGCGGGGGCCGTGGTGGTCGGCGACGCCGGCGAGGGCTTCTCCTATGCCGCCCTCAACGCCGCCTTCCGCGCGCTGGAGGACGGCGCCGAGTTGATCGCGCTCGCCGCCAACCGCTCCTTCCGGGACGCCGACGGCGGCCTGAGCCTCGATGCCGGGCCGTTCGTCGCGGCGCTGGAGTTCGCCAGCCGCAAGGAGGCGAGGGTGATCGGCAAGCCGGCCGAGGCCTTCTTCCAGGGGGCGCTCGACAGCCTCGGCGTCACGGCCGGCCAGGGGACGTGCATGACGGCGATGGTCGGCGACGACGTCGAGTCAGACGTCGGCGGGGCGATGGCGGCCGGGCTCGTCGGGGTTCTGGTGCGCACGGGCAAGTACCGCGACGGCGACGAGGGGTGTATCACCCCGGCGCCCAGCCACGTCGCGGCCGATCTCGCGGCGGCGGCGGACTGGCTGCTCGAAGGCTCAAGCTAGAGGTCGAGCGGCACCGTCGGCCGGGTGCGCTGCGCGACCACCGTGTACATCGGCATCGGCTTGCCCGTGAGGAGCTGGCTGTGCGTCGTCACGACGGCCCGCTCGAAGCCGAGCACGCCGAGCCATTCCACGACGAGCTTCGGCGGCAGGTCCCACCAGGTCTCCCACGGGCCGGGGCGGGCGAAGCGCGGCTTGAAGCGCGCGGCGCGGCCCGACACCAGCTTCGCCAGCCGCGACAGCGCCATCGAATGCAGGCCGGCGAGCGGCAGCAGGTCGGCGATCACCATCGTCTCCCCCGTGATCTGCGCGGCGTTGTGCAGGGCGAGGAAGGGGTCGCGCAGGTGCAGGAGGATCGAGCCGAAGACGCTGACGTCGACCGGCCCCAGCGCGGGGTCGATGCGGTACACCGTGCCGTGCGCCATCCGCGCCGCCGAACGGTTCGCCTCGTGGCACAGCCAGTAGCCGTTGTTGATCGCCCTGATGTGCGCCTTGCGCCCGCGCGCGTGCTCGGCCGCGTCGATCGCCGAAAGGGGCACGATGTCCCAGCCCTCGGCGTCGGACAGGTCGTAGGAGATCACCGGCGCGCCGGCGCGCTCCATGTGGAAGGTGAGGCACCCCGGCGCCGCTCCGACGTCGAGCGCTCGACGTCCTGCCAGCGGCACTTGGCCGAGGTAGCGGTCGATGTTGGGGCTCAAGTCCCACTCACCCGGCACCCTGCCGTGGCCGGGGACATCGGTGGAGTGATAGAAATAGCAGTCGGCAAGCGCGAGGCCGCGCACGGGCGCGGCGAACAATCGATCGCTGGTGGCCGGATCGGCGGAATGGGGACCGGCCGGCGCGAGGGTTGCCGTCGTCAAGCCGTTCCCCTCGGAGTGCCTCTGGAAGCGTCCGCTCCACCGGGCGGAGGTGGGAGGTTGGACAGAGACCCGCCCGGTCTCGTTAGGGCTGCTTCCTTCCGGACCTGACCCGGTTGGCGAGTGGAACGTCCACCGCCAACCTCCCGGCGGCTATGTGGACCCGTTCGCGGCGAAGCGCAATGGCGCGGCAGGGCACCGTCCAGCTGCAAAGGGGAGGCAGCCGTCTAAGCCTCGGCGATCCCCTCCACTGCCCGCAGCAGCAGCGCGATGTCCTCCGGCCGCGACAGGCGGTGGTCGCCGTCCTTGACCAGGCTGATCACCGCCGGGTCCTCGTGCAGGTGCTCCACCAGCGTCATCGCGTGGCGCCAGGGCACGTCTGGGTCGGCGAGGCCCTGGATGACGTGCACCGGCGCGTGAGCGCGGATCGGCCGGCCGAACAGCAGGTGGGACCGCCCCTCCTCGATCAGCCGCCGCGTGATCGGCACCGGCGGCCCGTAGGCGGACGGGCGGTGGCGGACGCCCGTGTCGGCGATCTCGCGCCGCGCGGCCGCGTCGAGGCCCTCCCACATCAGCGCCTGCGTGAAGTCGACGGCCGGCGCCAGCAGCACCAGCCCGGCCGGCGGTGTGTCCGCCGCGGCGAGGCGCTGCGCCGCGAGCAGCGCGATCCAGCCGCCCATCGAGGAGCCGACCAGGAGGCAGGGACCGTCCGCGAAGGCCCCGATCACGGCCAACGCATCGGCGAGCCAGAGCCCGATCGTGCCGTCGGTGAAGGCGCCGCCGGAGCTGCCGTGGCCGGAATAGTCGAAGCGCAGGCAGGCGCGGCCGCGCTCCGCCGCGAAGGCGTCGAGGGCGGTGGCCTTGGTCGCGGTCATGTCGGAGCGGAAGCCGCCGAGCCAGACGATCGTCGGCCCCGCACCCCCGCGGCGCAGCACCGCGAGGCTGCGCGCGCCCGATCCTTCGCCATCGCTCACGGCGAGGTGCGCCGCCTCCGGCTGTTTCACCGACGTTAAGCTTGACGCTCTATCCAAGCCCCTCGCTCGCCGACCATCACCGGCCCGATCCTTAACCTCGATCCGCCGCCGGCAGGAGAGCCCGTGACCGACGACTTCGGCTTCTCCCCGCTGAGCCGGGGCGCCCACCGCCGCGCCGGCCGCACGGTGCTGCAGGTCGCCCCTGCCCTGGCCGAGGCCGATGGCGGGCTCGCGGTGATCGCCGTGGCCGCCGCCCTCGCCGAAGCCGGCGCCCGGCCGCTCGTCGCCTCGCCGGCCGACAGGCTGGTGCCGGAACTGCAGGCGGTGGGCGGGGTGTGGATCGACTTCGCGTCGCAGTCCCGCAATCCCCTCGCGATGCCGATACTGCGGCATTCGCTGAAGCGCCTGATCGAGCGCGAGCAGGTCGAGCTGGTGCACGCCCGCTCGCGCCGCGCCGGCTGGATCGCCCAAGGCGCGGCGCGCGCGGCGAAGGTACCGTTCGTCACCAGCCTGACGCAGCTGTCGCCGGGCCAGGGCCCGGTGCGGCAGCGCTACACCGCCGTGCTGGCCAGGGGCGACGCCGTGCTCGCCGGCTCGAAGTTCGCCGCCGACACGGCGACGGCGCTGTACCCGCAGGCCGCTGGCCGCGTCGCCCTGGTGCGGCCCGGCGTCGACCTGCGGCCGTTTACCCCGGCGCTGATCCCGGCGCAGCGCGTCCAGGCCCTGCGCCAGCTGTTCGGCGTCGCCCCGGACGAGCGCATCCTGCTGCTCGCCGCCAAGCCCTCCGTGTGGAAGGGCCACAAGGTGCTGATCGAGGCGGCGCGCATCCTGCGCGAGCGCGGCGTCGGCGACGTCAAGCTGGTGTTCGTCGGCGACGCGCAGGGGTCCTGGAGCA
>CALMRL010000324.1 GCA_937873345.1 uncultured Beijerinckiaceae bacterium
GGCGTCTTGCGCGGCTTGGTGCCGGCCACCTCGTTATGCGAATGGGCCGCCACCAAGCCGCGCAAGACGCCTGTGTGGTTCGCCCTCGACGAGGCGCGCCCGCCGTTCGCCTTCGCCGGCCTGTGGACGGTGTGGAGCGGCACCCGCGGCCCCAAGGCCGATCGCAGCGAGGGCGAGCACCGGCTCTTCGGCTTCCTCACCACGGAGGCGAACGGCGTGGTTGGCCCGGTGCACCCCAAGGCGATGCCGGTACTGCTGACCACCCCCGAGGAATGGGACGCGTGGCTGCGCGCGCCCTGGGCCGAGGCGAAGGCGCTGCAGCGCCCGTTGCCCGACGCGGCGATGCGGGTTGTGGCGCGAGGGGAGCGGCAGGATGGCGGTGACGGGGAGGGAGCGCAGGAGACGCTGTTCTGAGCGATGACCGTCGTCGACTCGCTTGGTGGGGTGGTGGATCGATCACCGCTACGGCCGCAACCAGAACGGCAAGCGCAAGTCGGTCATCACCATCCGCGAAGGCGGCGCCAAGTCGGTCCCGGCGGTGTTCCGCTCCGAAAGCGCGGCCGCCGGCTTCATCAAGTCCCGCACCACCAAGGGCACGGTCGTCCATGCCGATGCCGTGCCAGGATGGCCTTCACGCCGCGTCCGAGATGAAGCGGATCGACCACTCCAAGGCGTACTCGCTCGATGCCGCCTGCACCAACATGGCGGAAGAGTCCTTCTCCCGTCTCCGCCGCGCCGAGGCCCGGCACCATCATCATATCGCCCGGCAGTACCTTCTCGCTACGCCCAGGAAGCGTTGCGACGCGAGGATAACCGCCGCGTCAGCACCGGTGACCAACTCGTCCGCCTCGCCAAATTGGCGACAATGAAGGCGACCTCACCCGACTTCGTGGAGTACTGGCAGCGTCATAGAAACGCTTAAAAGGCTTTCGGCAGACCAGCGTCTTTCAGCACGCCGTTTGCGGTATGTTTCTTTTTGATCTTGCGGGGGAAGGTGAACTTTTGCCCATTGACTGGGCTTACCCAAATATCGTGAGAACCTTTGCCATGACGGTCAAGAGTGCAGCCCGCAGCGCTCAAAAGATCAGCGACTTGCGGGCTATAGTTATTGCTCACGTAATTTTATTGCGCTAACGCGACTTCTCGCTCGAATTTAATCGAGCTTTTGCCGACTTGGCGTCCGACAAGATCGGGAGCGGCGTCTGCAACTACTTCCATGAACTCATCGAACGTTTCCGTTTCGATGTTAAGCCCTGGAATGTCTGACGATAGAACGAAGTACACGTGCTCTTCGGCATCGAAGCCAACACGAACGGTGTAGCTCATAGAACCCTCCTGGTTCGCAAAGCCGAGGCCCGCAAACGACGAGCCAAGCTGGCGCGGGCGGTCGCCCATCGGAGCAGCTTATACGTGGGTGTATATCTCCTCCCCTACCAGGGGAAGAGCTTTTGGAGGTCTAGAGGGCGCGCGAGAGCCTGACAGGAGGTTTGAGGGCTTTTTGTCACGCTGACGTCAAACGGCTCGCCAACGCTCATTCATAGGTGTCAGCTTAAGCGGATAGCCGCCAAGCCGCCCCCGTCCTCTCCACCTCTTCCACCGTCAGCCCCTGCACGCTCGTCAGATAGAGCAGGCCCAACCACACTCGCGGCTTCATCCCCCGGGCCGCGGCCGGATCGGCCCCATCCCAGCCGGCCTCCGCAACGACGCCCTTGACGATCTCCTCCATCGTCATCGCCAACTCGCCCTCTCTGACAACGCCGAGAATCAGGTGATCGAGCGTGCCGGCGCCGAACAGCTTGGCTTTGGCTCTTGGGAAGCGGGCCTTGATGAGCGTGGGATCGCCTCCTTGAGCTGTCGCTCCCGCAGCGACGCCTCACCCGCCCTCGCGCCCCTCCACCTGCCGCGCCCGTCCCTCGTGCCGCGTCAGCCGCAAAATCTCCTCCTCGCGCAGGCGCTTGGCGATGTCGAGCTCGGCCTCCAGGCGGCGCATGCCGCGCAGCACCTCGTCCATCCGCTCGCGGTTGCCCTCCAGCATCGTGCGGTTGATGCGCTCGACGTCGTAGAGCTCGGCGAGGCGGGGGCGCAGCTCGGCCAGCAGGCGCTGCACGTCGCCGATGTCGGCGAGGTCGGCGCGTTCCAGCACCACGGTCTTGCTGACCACCTCCTGCGAACCGCTGGCCCGCCGCCAGCCGCGGATGAAGTTGCCGACCACCACCGTCGCCGCGGCGGCCACCGTGCCGAGAAAGGCGTAGACGTCGGCGAAGCCGTCCTCAGGCGCCTGGATCACGGAGCCTCCCCGGGCGGCCGGTGGCCATCGCCGTGGCGGCTTCATGGGCGACGATCACGGCGTAGGTGAAGTCGAGGAAGCCCCAACCGGCGTGGGCGACGATGCCGACGATGGTGGTGTTGACCATCGCGAAGCCGACCGTCAGCGCCAGCCAGACGCAGCCGCCGGCGAAGGCGGACAAGGCGCGCACGGTCGGGGTGACGCGCCGGATCACGGGGAAGAACCCGTTGAGGATCAGCGCCACGAAGCGCACCGTGGCGATCGTCAGAGCGAGCAAGGCCCAGTGCCGCTCGGTTCCCATGCGGGCGAGCACGGCGTAGATGCGCGAGATGGCGAAGCTGTCGCCGGGGCGCGAGAGCTGCGCGCCGAGCGCGAACAGGAAGCCGGCGCCCAGCCATTCCGGCAGGCGCAGCACGAGGTGCGAGGGCCAGTCGCGCAGCGCATCGCCCGTCCTTTGGCGGAACACGATCACGGCGCGCTCCTCCCCGCGCTCGCTCGCGCGCCGGCTGCGAGGCCGCCCCGGCGGTACAGCCGGGCGGTGGCGGCCGACGGCGGCGATCTCCGCCACCGT